>NZ_JAUBOJ010000039.1:27677-31052 GCF_036700185.1 Microcoleus sp. BM001215392
GCATCGAGAGATTAGGAAAAACCCGGTTTCTTCGATATTCACCAGCGGCCAGCAAAACAGACTAAAATACAAACAACCCCACATCCCAACCCCACAAATGCTAAACAAAATTTGGCAATTCCTCAAACAACTAATCCAGCGCCTATTGGGAACCACACCCCCACCTGCGCCACCACCTGCGCCCCGCCCCACCCTCACAGACGCGGAATACGAGTCGAAATTCATGGAAATCTTGGAAGGGGTGAATGCCGGCTGGAGTCGAGGGGATGTCGCGGGATTCTTAATCGCAAAACGCCTGAAAGATGGTGAATTGGCCGCTTGGTTGCGACGGTTTGGAAGTCGATTGTTTGAGGGCGAACATGATGACAATGTTGCTACGGATGCGGTGGCTTCGCTTCAGGAATTGGGGCGCAGGCTGGAATTGTTGGGTAGAATTGGTAGCGGGGAATTGTCGCAGGTGGCGGGGGATATTGGGCGGGAGATTTTGACGCGATTTCCACTGCCGGTGGTTGAGGATGATGCTGGTGGGTATGGGAATGTGATTGAGGCGGTGTTTGTTGGGAATGGTTTGGGTGTTTCTGGGGATGGGAATCGCAGGGATGCGGAGGGTGCGGGGGATGAATTGGAAAAAGTATGACGGGTTTAGCTAAAGTGGGTTAGACATCCTCTACAAAAGCATGGCTTTTGAAAGTAATAATAACTTGCAGATATTGGTTAAACCCTTCGACAGATTGCCCTTAGGTAGACTCCATAGGCTTTGCATTTTTTATTCATTTTCATCAGACTCTTCTTCATCCCAAGTCGGCGTATAATTTGAGTCTGGAGGCTGGGTTTCCCCGCATTCTATAGCTAGCGTTTTGCGATATTGTTCTGCCTCAGCAACCTTGATAAATTGAATCGCATCTTTTTTTACAGTTTTAGTTTCTGCTGCAATCTTTTCCACCGCAGAGGCGATTTCATCTAATGATACCTTAAAAAATTCCTTGCGTTCGTTAACTTTGTTGACGCTCTTATCGCGAAAATACTTATGTAACAAATTCTCAATTTCTGGCACATTTTCACAAGAAATCATTGCATGAATATCAAAAGGAAATGGCACTGACGCTCCACTTAGTTCTTTAATCCGCTCCTCCGGTTCAAATCTGCGTGTCATCCCTATCTTATAAACATTTTCGCCAAAAGAACCAATATTTGAAATGACGTATATATGACCAGATTTTGTCATCTGAGCGCGAGATATAGCCCTTTGATTACCAAGAGACTCTTCAAGTTGTTGACTGAGTTGTTGGATTTTAGCCTCTAGTTGTTCTTTTTGTTGACCAGCAGCTTGTTCCATTTCTCGGCGAGCTTGTTCTAAAGCTTTTTCGCGGCGCTTTACTTCTTGTTCCGCCTCTTTCTTCGCTTTTTCTATTTCACGAAGTTCTCTCTCTTCCGCGCGCATTTGCTCTCTAATTCTTCGCTGTTCTTCTGCCTCTGCTTGTTTCTTTTCGTGAAATTCATGGGTCAGAAAGAGTTCTTCTAGTTTGAGGTCGCGATAAGTAGGCATGATTGTACAGCGATTACTTTCTGATAATTTGTTGATGGTTTGACAAGCTTTGTTGATCCTTGTTTCTAATTTGGTGACGTTATTATATTTGACCTGAAGAATTGCGGCATCGCACTCACCGTTAAAGGCTCTCAGTATAAGTGTGAGAAAGTCATCGGTCAGTTTTTTGCCTTTTGTTTTGCTGCCATCTACTGTCCAGGGTATATGACAGATGGCAGCAGTCTTATTTTTCAGCATTTGACTTTGTTGGCTTCTGATTTTATCAAGTCTTACCTTATATTCTTCTGAACTGCCAAAATCATACTTAGATTGATAAAATCCGAAAGATTGAACGAATTCTGCTTCTTGAACCTGATTGAGTTTTTGCTGGATTTTTTGGGTCTGAGCATTTAATTTTTGTTGCTCGCTGACAATCTCGTCGAGTTCTGTTTGTTTGAGATTTATATTTGAATCTAATTGCTTTTCAAATTCTTCTTTGGACAAGATTGTGTCATACTTACGTAAATTTTTTTTAAGCTTTGAGAGTTTGAGTTGCGTGTATGTTAAGATAGCAGCTAAAACTACTGATGCTACTGCGAGAAGTGTTGACAACATCATGTTTCTGTATCCCTGTTAAATATGTTTTAATATAACTGAATGTTTGTGAATTGGGCAAGTTGCTAGAGATTTAGCCCGATCGCACTTTCACTTGATTGGTTTGGGTGCGATCGATTAAGATGCAGGCGATCGGCTAACTTACGAATTACGGTGTGTGGCACTCCCACTGTGCCAGAATGGTTACGCCACGACAATTCATCTAAGTAGGTAAAGTTCAAACTGCGCACTCTACAATATATTGATATTATTGAGGATTAATCCCAATCCTTGCATCCACACACTCAAATCGTAATGACACAAGTAATCGGCATCGACTTAGGCGGCACCGCAATCAAACTCGGCAGATTTAGCGCAGACGGCGTTTGTCACCAATCCTTAACCGTCCCCACGCCTCAACCCGCAACTCCAGAAGCCGTGTTAGCCGCCATCACCGATGCTATTTTACAACTGAATCCACAGGAAAATGCTGTACGTGCGATCGGCATTGGCACACCAGGCCCAGCAGACGCTACTGGCCGCATAGCCAGAGTCGCCATGAACCTCAAAAACTGGCACAACGTCCCCCTAGCTGACTGGTTGGAAGCCAAAACCAAACTACCGACAATATTAGCAAATGATGCCGATTGTGCCGGATTAGGAGAATCTTGGTTAGGCGCAGGAAAGCACTTTAAAAACCTAATTTTACTAACATTAGGAACAGGAGTCGGCGGTGCAGTTATCCTAGATGGCAAACTATTTACAGGTCATTTAGGTGCTGCCGCAGAATTAGGATTAATTTCGATAAATCCCGACGGCCCAGAGTGTAATAGTGGCAATCACGGTTCTTTAGAACAGTACATTTCTGTGCTAGCAATTCGCCGCGATACTGGTTTGGAACCCTTAGCCTTAGCCAATTTAGCTAAGTCTGGAGATGCTAAAGCTTTAGAATTTTGGAGAAATTATGGTCGCTATCTCGGTATCGGTTTAGCAAGTATTATTTATATTTTAACACCAGAAGCTATTATTATTGGCGGCGGAATTAGTGCAGGTGCAGAGTTTTTCTTGCCCGCAGTTCAAACGGAAATTGACCGCCGAGTGTTGCCGAGTTCTCGGGAAGGTTTGCAGTTATTAGTTGCCCAATTGGGCAATCAAGCAGGCATGGTAGGCGCAGCAAAATTAGCTTGGCAAGTCGCTTAATACAGTTGACAGTTGATAGTTGACAGTTGACAGTTGACAGTTGACAGTTGACAGTT
>NZ_JAUBOJ010000040.1:0-1430 GCF_036700185.1 Microcoleus sp. BM001215392
GTGATTTCATAGAAAGTTCTACTTATTTGCAGGGGATGCAAGTTCAAGAAGCAAAGGCACTATTAAATCGTTATGACTATTTGGGAGTAGAGCGCATTTTAAAACCTTACTTGAAAGATGCTTCCGATCCGCTATTGCTGGAAATTCGCGACTTGTTGGCAATGGCTGTACAGTGGAATTTTGCTATGTTTGAAGATTTTGGCAAGGCTAGAGGAGATGTTGCAAAGGAGCGTTTGAATCAGTGGTGGTGGACTGGCTATGAAGCTGCTTATTTAGGCGTGATTCGTTTAAGGCAGGGGAACACTGTTGAGGCTCTATTTCATAGTTTTCGGGCTGTGGAAGGATTGATTAAAGAATGGGCATTGGACAAGTATAAACCACAAATTCAATACTCTAATCGCAAGCAACCAAGTACAGCATATATCCATGATATAAATCTGCCTCAGAATTTACGGTATTGGTTTAATGCAAATAAAAATGATACTTACAAGACGGTAGGTTTATTTGGTAAAGCACTATTTACCTTACTCGAAGCATCTTATTCAAAGAATCAATGGGAGCAAAATGTAGATATCCAAGTAGTTGCTTGCAATACCATAGATGAGAGGAATGTGACTTTTCATTCCTTGCGGGGCCTGAGTAACAATGATGTTTTTAAAGCTTGGAATACTGATAATCCAGAAAAATGGGAATCACGAGTTTTGGGCTGTTTGAATTTCGTTGCACAGCAAAAATTTGTTTCGTTAAAATCAGCGAGTTTGATGGCGAAAGTGCATGATGAATTGGTAGATGCGATCGCCCATTACGAACTGCAAAAATAAGTCAATAAATCTACCACAACTTCACCGATCCGCCGTTCGTTTCAAACCCCCGTCTCATAGCAAAAGTCGGTTGAAACCGACTACATAATCTCACCCATAAACTCCCCAGTCCTCTTTGAGAGGACTTCAGCTTTGAGCCGGGGGTTTCAACCCCTGGCGGACTTTGAGCCTAGGTGAAAAACCCCCAACCGACTAACAAACTTAACTAAAAACTTTCACCTTCAACCACCATTTACGACCAAACTTTACCATCCATATTCAACCCAAAATAACACAACTATGTACATCACATCCCGCGCATCCACAATCCGTAATTTCTCCCTAGCCGCCGTCAACGGCACCATCACTCTCATCATCCTCCTAATCGCACCCCTGGGATTAGCTGCCGTAATTTCTAACACATTCCTGGTCACAGTAGCTACTTTTTTTGCATCCACTATCGCTGACCAAATCGTTCGCTACCTCCAACCTTCTCGCGCTCAAGAAATCCCAAATTCCTTAGAATCTACCTCGGAATCATCGAAAATTCTCCCGCGCGATTCCCTGGATTGAACTCTGACTAAGCACGACAATTCAAGAAACCGGGTTTTTCGGAGTTTTTGCGTCTGT
>NZ_JAUBOJ010000040.1:1530-3507 GCF_036700185.1 Microcoleus sp. BM001215392
ATGTCTGTAATGAGTCTACTCGCAAAAACCCGGTTTCTGACTAAGCACGACAATTTAAGAAACCGGGTTTTTCGGAGTTTTTGCGTCTGTAACGAGTATTCTCGCAAAAACCCGGTTTCTGACTACGCACGACAATTTAAGAAACCGGGTTTTTATGGGTTTCTACGTCTGTAATGAGTATTCTCGCAAAAACCCGGTTTCTGACCACCGTGACATCGGTTTTTTTATTGCTTATGCGTACCGTCTACGTTTCCCAACCGGGTTGTTACGTTTCCTTGCACCAAGAAATGCTGATTATCAAAAAGGGAGAATCTGTACTCGGTGAAGTTCAGCTTCCTCTCCTCGAACAAGTTCTGATTTTCGGTCAATCTCAAGTTACAACTCAAGCAATTAGAACTTGTCTGTGGCGGAATATTCCCATTGCCTATCTTTCGCGGATGGGTTACTGTTATGGGCGGATTCTTCCCATCGAGCGCGGTTATCGGCAACTCTCTCGCTACCAGCAACAGCTTGGTTTTGTGGAGCGCTTGCAAGTGGCACAACGCATTGTGCAAGCTAAGCTGAAAAACAGCCGGGTTATCCTCCAACGACAGCAGCGCCGACAAGCTTCTGATGCGATCGCTTTTGCGATTCAGTGTTTGGAACATTTAATTAAAAAGGCGGGTGAAGCACAAACTATTGAGCGGTTGATGGGGTTGGAAGGTGCTGGGGCGGCTCAGTATTTCTCGGCTTTTGAAGAGTGTTTGAATAATCGAGATTTTGTGTTTGTAAGCAGGTCGCGCCGCCCTCCGGGAAATCCTGTGAATGCGATGCTGAGTTTTGGGTATCAGGTTTTGTGGAATCATTTGTTGAGTTTGATCGAACTGCAAGGTTTAGATCCTTATTCGGCTTGTTTGCACCAGGGGACGGATCGTCATGCGGCTTTGGCTTCGGATTTGATTGAGGAATTTCGCGCGCCAATTGTTGATTCTTTGGTTACTTATTTAGTCAATCGCCGATTTATGGATGCTGGCAGCGATTTTGTCTATTGTAAGGGCGGTTGTTACCTAAATGATGCTGGCAGACGAAAGTATCTGAAAGCTTTTTTAGATCGCATGGAGGAGGAAGTTGAAATGGGTTCCGGTAAACAGCCGAAGTGGGATTTGTTAAATCAACAAGTCAAGGCTTACAAACAGTTTGTTTACAATCCAACGGAGCTTTACCAACCTTACCAAATTCGCTAAGCCGTGCTTTTTTATGTGGTGATTTACGATATTCCTGACAACAAGCGGCGCTCTAAGGTGCATGATTTGTTGTCGGGTTACGGAACTTGGGTGCAGTATAGCGCTTTTGAGTGCGTACTCAGTGCAGCTAAGTTTGATGAATTAAGAGCGCGCCTTGGTCAAAAGATTAACCTCGAAGAAGATAGTATCCGGTTTTATCCGGTGTCGCGGCACACTTTGGGACAGGTGGAGGTTTTGGGGGTGGGAGCACCTGTGACTCAAGCGGCTCGATCGGTGATTATTTAGCTGGTATTGCGAGGCTGGCTGTAACTTGGCTCAAATGCTTTGTTTTCGTTGCGAGCCTCGCAGCATTACTAGATAAGGGTTTCAGCGTTTTTCATGGATGAGTCTTGGTGGGATTTCTAGAAAAAATTCCTGAGCCTCGCAAACGGCCTCTGGACAGCTTGCGCTGTATGGGGTGTATAATGGAGGCCTCCCCACTCGCTGGGGAAACTAATTGAATGGAAACTGTCTTGAATATTGTCTAAGTAATGGTAACCATCACCATCTCCCCACTCGCTGGGGAAACTAATTGAATGGAAACGTAGGACGTACTGCACGTACCAAAGCCAAAGGAGGCAGTGGCTTAACTCCCCACTCGCTGGGGAAACTAATTGAATGGAAACTTGAATTCCCCAATCAGAGGATTTATTAGAGAGTCTCCCCACTCGCTGGGGAAACTAATTGAATGGAAACTTCTTCAGAATCTACTAAT
>NZ_JAUBOJ010000040.1:3607-19328 GCF_036700185.1 Microcoleus sp. BM001215392
GAATGGAAACTTCTTCAGAATCTACTAATTGTTTAGCTAAATCAATATTAAACTCATTCATCTCCCCACTCGCTGGGGAAACTAATTGAATGGAAACTTGGTAGACATGAAGTAGTAGCTTCAATTGTTGACTCCCCACTCGCTGGGGAAACTAATTGAATGGAAACACGATTAAGGGTTTTGATGTTTAATTTAAAGTTAGTCTCCCCACTCGCTGGGGAAACTAATTGAATGGAAACACTAACTTTTTCTTCAATTGTCCACTGCTATCAATTACAAACTCGACTCCCCACTCGCTGGGGAAACTAATTGAATGGAAACTCTAGACCACACAGCTCTGGGAAGTATGGGCGTAACCTCCCCACTCGCTGGGGAAACTAATTGAATGGAAACGCAGGAGTCTTTTAGCTAGCTCACTATCGTTTAGTCTCCCCACTCGCTGGGGAAACTAATTGAATGGAAACTCGGTGGGATTGGTTAGGGACTTGGCTACTGTTTTACCTCCCCACTCGCTGGGGAAACTAATTGAATGGAAACATTGGATAGCGTGTGATGTGGTATCTACTACTTCCCTCCCCACTCGCTGGGGAAACTAATTGAATGGAAACATGTGGTATCTACTACTTCCACCCCAGGCAGCACACCTTTGTTCTCCCCACTCGCTGGGGAAACTAATTGAATGGAAACTTACGAGCAGCAGCCTTTAACTCAGCACGGGTGGCCTCCCCACTCGCTGGGGAAACTAATTGAATGGAAACTTCACAGACCCCATGTCTAAAGCCCTGCAGAACACGCTCCCCACTCGCTGGGGAAACTAATTGAATGGAAACACTTCCATTGAGAGATCACTATTCTTACCAGTGACCACACCTCCCCACTCGCTGGGGAAACTAATTGAATGGAAACCCAACATAGATCCAGCAACAGTCACCACTATCTGCTCCCCACTCGCTGGGGAAACTAATTGAATGGAAACTTGACATAGCCGCATTAGAGACATGGGATGCTTCTTTCTCCCCACTCGCTGGGGAAACTAATTGAATGGAAACCGTTAGACTCATAGCATAGGTGCCAGTCTGTATGATTACTCCCCACTCGCTGGGGAAACTAATTGAATGGAAACCCGTTTAACTTCTACTGTTTGAGTGTGATAATGTCTCCCCACTCGCTGGGGAAACTAATTGAATGGAAACATATTCATGGGCGGATTTTAAAGCAAACTTAAGCACTCCCCACTCGCTGGGGAAACTAATTGAATGGAAACGACTCATGTTCCCGATCGCGCCGAACTGCAAGCAAATTGCTCCCCACTCGCTGGGGAAACTAATTGAATGGAAACAGTTCGTAGTCTTCATTGTTGAGGTAGCTGTCGCCCTCCCCACTCGCTGGGGAAACTAATTGAATGGAAACCAGGTTGGATGTGTTGGGCGATCGGCTCAAGGGAGGTCCCCACTCGCTGGGGAAACTAATTGAATGGAAACTACTGACTCACCGACAGCGCCACAAGTTTGCTGGGCCCTCCCCACTCGCTGGGGAAACTAATTGAATGGAAACTAAATTCAACCCGCTGGGCATTGTTCCAGCAACTCAAACCTCCCCACTCGCTGGGGAAACTAATTGAATGGAAACTTAAGCTTACCGAATCCGTTGTAGTGAACGATGACACTCCCCACTCGCTGGGGAAACTAATTGAATGGAAACAATACAAGAAGAATATTGTAATTGTAGTTGGGTTTTCGATAAACTCCCCACTCGCTGGGGAAACTAATTGAATGGAAACACTCAATAAAATTACTCTTGAAAATAAACGGTTGCCACTCCCCACTCGCTGGGGAAACTAATTGAATGGAAACACTTTTGACTTCTGCTCCGTTAACAATTTTGGATTCTCCCCACTCGCTGGGGAAACTAATTGAATGGAAACAAACACTATTCATAGCCTGTATGGTTCTACTTTAGGCTCCCCACTCGCTGGGGAAACTAATTGAATGGAAACTATTTTGGAATTACTGGTAGAGATATTCACTTTATAGCCCTCCCCACTCGCTGGGGAAACTAATTGAATGGAAACTTTGAAACTACTTTTTCCTCCTTCTCCTTAGTAAACTCCCCACTCGCTGGGGAAACTAATTGAATGGAAACGGTGAGTTTTTCTAGTGAATTAGCTGACATAAAGAACCAACTCCCCACTCGCTGGGGAAACTAATTGAATGGAAACACTGCATTAACATCTACAATCTCATCCTTAGAAACTCCCCACTCGCTGGGGAAACTAATTGAATGGAAACCAAAAGACTAGGAATAACCGCATTCCAAAGAGGCATTACCTCCCCACTCGCTGGGGAAACTAATTGAATGGAAACACCTAATGTTTTAGCTGAACTTCATTATACTGTAGTCTCCCCACTCGCTGGGGAAACTAATTGAATGGAAACCTAACTCTTCATCAGAAAGAAACTCTTGGTTAGTAGTCACTCCCCACTCGCTGGGGAAACTAATTGAATGGAAACTAAGAATTTGATTATGAACATATTTACAGTGGATATCTCCCCACTCGCTGGGGAAACTAATTGAATGGAAACAGGTTGTTATTGATTACCTTCTTAGACCATGAGACTCCCCACTCGCTGGGGAAACTAATTGAATGGAAACGTCACCATACCACTGCAAATCCCCATCCTGGTCCTCGTAGGTAGCTCCCCACTCGCTGGGGAAACTAATTGAATGGAAACGTGGTAACAATGGCGATACTGATGGGGACCCATGTACTCCCCACTCGCTGGGGAAACTAATTGAATGGAAACGTTATCTACGGGCGTCAATTGGCCGGCACCCAATAGCTCCCCACTCGCTGGGGAAACTAATTGAATGGAAACTCTACCATTACTTCACCAGGTTCATACACACGGTCTCCCCACTCGCTGGGGAAACTAATTGAATGGAAACCTTTACGCTCAGCCTTCTTGATTATGTTGTCAGCTTGACTCCCCACTCGCTGGGGAAACTAATTGAATGGAAACGAGGGTATTGACGGTATTGTTCTCTACCGCTGCATCGTACTGTTCTCTCCCCACTCGCTGGGGAAACTAATTGAATGGAAACGCTAGGACTATTCTCTACCAAAACCGCCAGCCCATCTCCCCACTCGCTGGGGAAACTAATTGAATGGAAACTTTGGATCTCTTGTAGAGACTCATCACAGGCGATTGCTGACTCCCCACTCGCTGGGGAAACTAATTGAATGGAAACAAGCTCCCATGTGCCTTCTTCATACATAGCAATGTAAGGTTTCCCTCCCCACTCGCTGGGGAAACTAATTGAATGGAAACCCATCTGAGATGATTGCATTCATAGATAACCTAGCCATTAACTCCCCACTCGCTGGGGAAACTAATTGAATGGAAACGACAAACTCCTTTCTTTGCTCTCCATCTTTGTTAACTCCCCACTCGCTGGGGAAACTAATTGAATGGAAACGTGTTCTTTAGGATCTGGACAGTCGCACCTGCACCTCTCCCTCCCCACTCGCTGGGGAAACTAATTGAATGGAAACATTACGTTCATGGTGGTTACAGTTGTGGTGATGGACTCCCCACTCGCTGGGGAAACTAATTGAATGGAAACTTGAAGGATACAAACTCAGCACAGTCGTGATCCTTGGGGTTATTCCCACTCCCCACTCGCTGGGGAAACTAATTGAATGGAAACTTCTGAGGCGCAAAGCCACGGAGAATACGTTTAATGCTCCCCACTCGCTGGGGAAACTAATTGAATGGAAACAGGAGTATGCAAACTGCTCTACCAAGCTGACACCAGCACTCCCCACTCGCTGGGGAAACTAATTGAATGGAAACGTTCGGGCGCTGCACAAGTGTGTACTTTACCAACTAATCTCCCCACTCGCTGGGGAAACTAATTGAATGGAAACCATGGGTTGGTCACGGACTCGTATACGTCTTGCTTACTCCCCACTCGCTGGGGAAACTAATTGAATGGAAACCCGGATACGCCATCCGCAACAAGGTCGTATTGAGCGCTCCCCACTCGCTGGGGAAACTAATTGAATGGAAACATAAATAAAAGAGAGTTTGGAACACATCAGTATGTTCTTTTCGCTCCCCACTCGCTGGGGAAACTAATTGAATGGAAACAGACGACCATCTTCGATTAGAATACGTCCACCATCTTTCTCCTCCCCACTCGCTGGGGAAACTAATTGAATGGAAACTGTGGTATCAGGTTCTGTCGCCCACCAAGTCTCTAGCTTCTCCCCACTCGCTGGGGAAACTAATTGAATGGAAACCATTCTTCTTAAGGTGCTGTCGAGACATTGCCAATGCTGCTGACTCCCCACTCGCTGGGGAAACTAATTGAATGGAAACTTGAGTCAGTTTCCTGCGCTTAAGGAGCTTTTTGAAGTTGATACTCCCCACTCGCTGGGGAAACTAATTGAATGGAAACATTTTACTCAATTGTGCAAGGTTGGCGATCGCTTCTTCTCCCCACTCGCTGGGGAAACTAATTGAATGGAAACACAGGAGATTCGATCGTCACATCTTTTTCCACCAAGAACCCTCCCCACTCGCTGGGGAAACTAATTGAATGGAAACCATTTCTTAAGTATTCTTTCTTCCAGTCTTCAACAGAACTCCCCACTCGCTGGGGAAACTAATTGAATGGAAACTCGAAGACGCTGGCGATCGCACCCCAACCCGTGAACTCCCCACTCGCTGGGGAAACTAATTGAATGGAAACAGAAATTGGGCGGGGTTTCGGTAAGTTTCTTTTGCTCCCCACTCGCTGGGGAAACTAATTGAATGGAAACGTGTTTTTTCAAACTCAGGTCCGTTATTTACACCATCAGGACTCCCCACTCGCTGGGGAAACTAATTGAATGGAAACTAGGTATATAGGGGGTGGCGATTCAAAGTATGTGCGACTCCCCACTCGCTGGGGAAACTAATTGAATGGAAACACAAGAGCGTTGGTAATTCGCTTACCTTGTCGAGCTTCTTCTCCCCACTCGCTGGGGAAACTAATTGAATGGAAACTTATTATTCTTCAGTTCGCCACAGATTTGCAGTGCGCTCCCCACTCGCTGGGGAAACTAATTGAATGGAAACTTCTTGTTAGGGGGAGGTAAGATACAACCTTGCACCCTCCCCACTCGCTGGGGAAACTAATTGAATGGAAACTAGGAAAGCAGTTAACTACTGTTAACACCCCTTCTGCTCCCCACTCGCTGGGGAAACTAATTGAATGGAAACGGATTAGTTTGATAGCGGTACGGTTGGATAGTTGGGTATCCCTCCCCACTCGCTGGGGAAACTAATTGAATGGAAACTCTACCCCACAAGAGTTATCTACCTTGAATAGAGCTTTGCTACCCTCCCCACTCGCTGGGGAAACTAATTGAATGGAAACTCTATGTTGCTTTCACAAACACGCATCCCTTCATTACTCGTCTCCCCACTCGCTGGGGAAACTAATTGAATGGAAACTCCCGTCCCTTGGGTTTAACATCAATTACAACCCGCCCATTCGCTCCCCACTCGCTGGGGAAACTAATTGAATGGAAACTCATCAGAGTCAAGTTGTCCGACATATTCACCCTGTGCTGCATTAAACTCCCCACTCGCTGGGGAAACTAATTGAATGGAAACATAATTTGTTCTATCGAACTCACCACTCAGTCTCCCCACTCGCTGGGGAAACTAATTGAATGGAAACATTGGGGCCCAGCAGGCCCATCACCTCGCCGCGCTGCACCTCCCCACTCGCTGGGGAAACTAATTGAATGGAAACAGAAGAACAGGTTTCTGCAATGTCAACGCAAGGGAACCTCCCCACTCGCTGGGGAAACTAATTGAATGGAAACAAAAACTATTGAGTTTTTCTTGATTCTAAGAAGTTTTTGATCTCCCCACTCGCTGGGGAAACTAATTGAATGGAAACATTTTTTTGTCATTGCCATGCATCGCAAAATCTTTATTCTGGCTGGGCTCCCCACTCGCTGGGGAAACTAATTGAATGGAAACTCGACTGCTAAAGTGAAATTGTAGCTAATTTTTTCAGTGGCTCCCCACTCGCTGGGGAAACTAATTGAATGGAAACATATAATATAAGACTAACTACGTTGCAAGCTCATCTATAAGCTAGCACGACTCCCCACTCGCGCTTGGAAACTAATTGAATGGAAACAATCGGACAGAAAGTTTTGGATGCAGCCAAGTGCCTTGATTTGTCCCCACTCGCGCTTGGAAACTAATTGAATGGAAACTCTATTAAAATCGTATCGAGGAACTTTCTCTCCATCACTCGCGCTTGGAAACTAATTGAATGGAAACAAACCTTTGAAAAGTTTCTACTTCACCATAAGTTCCCAGTCCCCACTCGCGCTTGGAAACTAATTGAATGGAAACCTGGATAAGACTGACCATAATTTATAGCAGCTTCTTCTTGTGTCCCCACTCGCGCTTGGAAACTAATTGAATGGAAACATTGTCTTGGAGGTCGAGCCAGATCAGATTAATCAAAGACTCCCCACTCGCGCTTGGAAACTAATTTAGTCCCGCATACGGGCGGCCAGAAACCGGGTTTTTTCACGAAAATCCTTCATTGTCACTCACAGATTAAGTAAAAAACCCGGTTTCTTTATTGAGAGTGCGCTCAAAAGTGTAATTGAATAAAAAATTAAAAAAAGCAGCCAAGATTTGCTCTTGACTGCTTTCAATTTTCCCATCCCGCAGCTAAATAATTGATTAGAAAGCAATACGCTTGGGTTAAAATAGTTATGAATACCATTTTGACAAAAGATTGCTACATAATAAATGTTGTGTTTGCTCGATCGTACCATTGTGGTCAGGTGGATCGCGAGCAGAATTGTCGATATTTAGATTGGGATTTTTAGCGATCCACACCCTACACTGTTGCATTAATTTTTAAAATTTGTATGAGATAAAACTATGTGAAAAATCGATCGCAATTTACGCATTCCTGTCAAAAAAACCGGGTATTTTCCTGAAAAAACCCGGTTTATGGGCACCCGCGCGCAATCTAACTTTTGATAACTGCCAAAGTTTTCAGCGCTTCCGCAACGTGAGCCTTAAAATCCAACATCGAATCAAAAATATGTTTGACAACACCTTGTTTGTCAATCACATAAGTTACCCTACCTGGCATAATCCACATAGTAGCTGGAACCCCGTACAATTGCCGAACTTTATTCCCCGTATCGCTCAACAAAGTAAAAGGTAACTGATATTTCGAGGCAAATTTCTCGTGAGACTGCTGCGAATCATCGCTAATCCCAATTACTTCTGCACCATCGTCTTTGAAAACTTCATAACTATCTCGAAAAGCGCAAGCTTGAGTCGTGCATCCGGGCGTGTCGTCTTTGGGGTAAAAGTAGACGATGACGTTTTTTTGACCTCGAAAGTCCTTGAGGCTAACTGATGTGCCAGTTTGCGACGTTAAGGTAAAATCCGGTGCGATATCTCCTACTTTGACTGTCATATTTTTTTAACTTTGTTTGCTGGAAATTTTCACTTTTGTTATTGTACAATTTTTTATGGAAAACCGGGCGGTTGAAACTGCGTTTATACAACAATACCGGGCGGTTGAAACCGCGTCTATACAAGAAGACCGGGCGGTTGAAACCGCGTCTATACAAGAAGACCGGGCGGTTGAAACCGCGTCTATACAAGCAAAATAAGCCGGACGCCGGTTGAAGACTAAGGCGGTGAACAATAGAAGACCGGGCGGTTGAAACCGCGTCTATACAAGCAAAACCCGGATGGTGCGCGGGTTGAAGACAATGGCGGTCAAAATCACGTTATTTTCTTCCGTCCGCGCACCATCCCGACATCGTTTGTGTAGACGCGGTTTCAACCGCCGTCTTGCTTCGACAAAATCAAATTGAGCACGTTCAACTCATTAGAGCTCAAAAGGTACTTATCGGTAAACATCTTTTCCCGACTTTGCTCTAAACTGTAGCTTCTAAACACGATAAACGGGAATTCGCGATACTTATGCCCGATCGGCATTACACTGTCTATAGGATAGGTCGATCGCACATAAGCCGACAGAATATCCCGAAACATCCGATCCTCCGGTTCCTCCAGCCTCGTGTCTGCAAAATACTCCTGCATCCGATCCCCGCTGACAAAAGCAAACAAAGGTATAGCATAATAGCGATCGAACTGCTGACTCTGCTGCTGGAAATACTGAGTTTTCTCCAAATCGTCGTTGAGAAACTGCAAAAGCTCGATCGCACCACCCCTGATAGCAGATTTTACATTCTCAGGAGAAGATTTGCTATCCCTGACCATTTCCATTTTTTTCAGCAACTGATTCTCCAAACATTTCCTAATTTCCCCATTCAGCCGCATCTGATAGTTTTCATCTAAACTTGTATCAGCCAAAGGAACTAATAACAAACTTCCCAAAACATGACTAATCTCTAGATTCCCATAACCCAGCAAACCCTCAAGAGGATTGCACAACTGCAAAAAATTACGATTAAACTCCTCCCGCATTTCCAGGTAAAAATTGCCTTTTTCACGAGACTTCTCAGATTTTTTCAAAACAAACTCCCCACGGCTCAAAAGCTCCTCCAGCCCCTCATAAACCTCCTTAAAAAACACATTTCCTGGGCGACTGCGATGTTCGCTTTTTAATATTTTAATTAGACTAGCAATCTTACTGCTAAAAGTATCGCCCACAGCCGAAATCGACTTTCCGCCAATCGGAATCATCAAAAATTTTTCCCTACCCAAATATCCATATCCCGCAATCCGCGTCATCACCGCCGTCTTCAGAATTAGCAGCAAATTCAACAAACTCAACTTGCTTTCTTGTAGCGAAAGTTCCGCATCATCAGCATAGTAAACCGCTGTATCAGACAAGTAAAAAACCAACTCCTTAGCTTCACCATCCAGCGTATTACCATCATCATCTTCCCCGCGCCCCCGATAAATCACCTGAATCACCTCCATCAGATTTTTCTCAATCTGAAAGCGGGGAATATCTACTAAAATATGCTTAGTTTTCGGGAAAGACAAGCCGCGACTTCCCGATGCAGTCATGAAGATTACTTTAACTTTATTTTTGCACTTTTGTATTTGCTCTTTTTCCTCTTCCGAGATATTCGCGTGTACTTCCAGATAATCCCTATAGCGCTTAAATTCTCGTTTCTCTTGAATTTTATCAATTAACTCGGCTAATCTTCGCTTATCCTGAATGTAGACAATAATTTGTTCTACTCCCGGCTGTGTCAATCGCTGATGGATATCCTTAATGATTTCAGACTGTACCCGCGATCGTAAATTATTATTGAGCTTTAAAGAAGTATCTTCAGTAAACTTAACAGCTTCTATAAATACCTTATAAGTTATCTCTAAACTGCGAGCCGGATAAGAATTAGTATTGATAATTTTAGCAGCTAACCGTTGAAATTCAAAAAAAGTAACCTGTAGTGGCGGGATTGTATCTGAATTTTTGGGTAGCTTTTTGAAATAAATTTTATCCGGTTCCGGTGACGTGTCATTGAGGTGTTGTTTAATCACGTCCGAGTCAACAATCGAAGCATCGGCTACAATAATTTTAGTGTTAAAACCATGTTTTGGGTTGTGCAACTCATATTTGTTGAGCAGCCTACCAATTCCATGCAGAAACTCAACGCCGCCGTCGTCTCCGGTAATTTCATCGATCGTAATGAAGATGTGTTTGATGCGGCTGGAAATTTCCTGCATTTTAGCGGGTATGACTCTTTTGTCCCCCTTGTTGTAAGCATCTTGAAATATTTTCTCTAAATGTTGGAGAGTATTTTTTCCTGTTTCTGTCACCTTCAAAGACTGAATAGAAACGGTAGCCACGATATTGTTCGATGTCTTCTGATTGATGAGCGAATATATTCCCTCACAAACGCTGTTTAGCACTCCCTTCGTTTTACCCCTGGCAGGTTTAATTACGGTTTCTCCTTTCCTTTCGAGTTGGGGATTGTGGTATTTCTTCCGCTGCACTTCTGCGCTGTCGTTGATGAAGTGGACGGTTTTTTGATAAAAATTTTCGTGATAGTTATTGGCTGCGTAGTTGACGGTACAGTGTCCTGAATTGCTGTTGATAATATCGGAACTTGAGTTAATGCAAAATAAGCTATCATCGCACAACAAACCTGTTTTTTTATCTATGAATTTTTCGATGATATCTAAGTTGACTTGCTTGCGGGGACTGACGTAAAAGAACAAGAAACCGTCGTTTATATGGGTTTTGAGGAAATTTGCGATCGCAGTTGTTTTCCCAATTCCCGGATTTCCAGTCAAAAATAGGTAAGTTTCGTTAGATTCTAGTGCTTTGACAATTAATTGAGCGTGAGCATTTCTCAGGTGTAATCCGCGATCGATTTGCAAATCATCTGCCAATTTATCTGATATAATATCGATGGAATTGACAAAGTTATCGATCCGCTCTGTATGACAGACAGTTGTAGCAGTTTTACCAATCGTCAACAAATCGCTGACAAATTTTTGACCATTTTGAAAACTGCGAGCCGCGTTGAGTTGGATCGCATCTAAAACTTCAGCGCGAGCAGCGTTAATTTCTTTATCTTTCGCTTCCTGCTGGTAGATTTTGGCACAATTCGCCAAGATGTCAATTTTATCACTGCGGAGGGAAATTGCGCTAATTGTGCGATCGCTATAACCGACAACATTCAACAAAACCTCAGCACCATCAGGAATCATAGCAGTTGTTTGCAGAAAACCGTAGAAGCTGTGAGCGTAGCTACCAGCCTGAATCAACTTAGCGCTTTCCTTATCCTTATACTTAAAAGCCGTAAAATAGCGTTTTAAATCCTCCGAAAAATCAACACCTAATGTGCTCGTATCAATTCGCAGATTAGAAAAAACACTTTTCGATCGCAAATAGCTAATTTCTCTGAGCAAAGACTTCCGCATCACCTCTATTTCATCCAGATTTACCGCCTCCGAAGCTAACGGAGGAGTAAACACAGACAAATCAACGCAGAGAATTCTAAAATCCTGACCATTTTGCAACAAAATCAGGGTATCAGCTTGCAAAAACTCGCCTTTTTTCTTGTAGCGGCGGATGTAGGAGTTAATCTCATCGTCTGATAAATTTGGTTGCGCAATTTTAAACTGAGATAATAGCTCCTTAAACGCGGTGTCATCAGTCTTATCGTAGGTTCTGATACTGTTAGTATAACTAAAACTGCACTGATAATACACAATTTTTAGCAGATGCAAATTCCAGCCAGTAGATTTGACGTACTCCCGGAAGAAATTCAACCCGCTAAAAAAGCCTTTTTGGACAAAAAACAGACTCCACTTTTCAACAATTTTAGCATCCAAACTACCGAGCAGATTAGCTTCCCTGATTATTTCGGCTGTCATTTTTGGCAATTCTAGTTTCTGCAAATCCAAACGGTAACAATCCCCGAAATTCTGAGCTATATTTTGCCGCTGAATATATGCCAGAATCCCGATATTGAATCCCACCTCAAACAACCGTCCAAAATCTTCACCAATCATAATTGGTACCTCCCTCACCGACATTAAATACTTCTCTTACCTTATTCAAAAATGCCAAAGAATTAAAATCCGCGCTACCGCCAGCATGACTAAATACCGACAAAGCACCAACGGATTCATCACCGATAATCCGCTCGTAAGGGTCAAGTTTTAAACTAATATTGTGACGAGCTTCATACCGAGAAAAATGGAATATTGTCAAATAGTGCAGTATAGTATCTTTAATTGCACCGTCATAAATTAAGCCTTGGTGAATGTCTTGGTCATCCAGAATGCCTTCGTATATATGCAATAGCGTCGAGTAGGAAATCACGCCGTTGTAAAAATTCTTTTCCTCCTTGACTTTTATCCCGTTAAACAAGTTGAAAAACATTACAGCTTGCTGGCTGGTATCTGCAAACAAGCTTTCCAGCTCCATCGCATCCTGAATATAAAAGGATTTTCCCCTATCGCCTAGGAAGCTACGTACATAGTATTTGTCAAAAAATATCGGATAAATCTTGATATCTCGCCTCTCTCCCTTCAAAGTTCGCAGCAGTTTTTTTGACATGAAAGACAATTCCTCATCTTCTTCTGTCTGAGTAATATGCAGCGTACTCATGTAAGGTGCTTGCGAGATATATGCAAAATTGCGATATCCTTGCTGATAAAGCTGACTCATTACATCTTCAAGGATTAACGGCTCAGAATAAAGACGGCTGACACTGTAATTCTCGGAAAGTGTTTTCAGCATTTCGACTTGAATTGTGCTGTCGTCTAGGCGATTGATTCCGACAACTTCTCCGATTAAGCTGGCTTGTCTTTGGAAGCGGTTTTGATTGCTTCTTTTCGCATCACTATCTCGACTGGAAACCACAATAATTGCTAACTTGTCTAATTCTGGAGCTAGCTGTACATTGTCGTCGAAGCGAAACTTTTTAGGAAGGATTGAATATAGAGAACTCAAACCGTTACGGATTGTGTAACCATTGGGCGTTTTTTTGATCCGAAATCCTTGAGAAGTTGAGCGTTGTTTTTCACTCAAAACATGAGACAATGTTTTAGAAAGATTGGCCATAAACTTTTCTGAAGGCGAAGGGTGTTTCTCGTCACCTTCGTGAAGTCTCACCATCGGAATAAATAAGTTGTCCGCAGTATTTTCGAGCAATATCCTCAGACAGATATAGGACAGCAGCAGCATGGTAAACTTGTACACAAAAATTGCCGCAGGTTGTAAACCTTGATCGCCGCCATCTAGTCGTCGGTTGTTATACCGGAACAACAGCAACTTATACTGTTTTAAAAAATCGTTATATACACTCATCCGACTTTCGGGAACTGAAGCTACAGGCAAAATATCAACGTTTCTGATATTATATTCCATGCTGAAAGTTTGGCGTTCATCAGTCGGGAAATACCGGACATCTTCGATGCTGATATTGACTGGTAGCTGACAAATAGATTTTTCATCGACACTAGGTTCTTTGACGGTAATATAATGGAGCGTTTGCTTATAATTTTGCTCCATAATCTCATTGAAAAATTTACCATTCCTCAAGATATTGTCAATATCTTCTACCAGACCTATTTTGAGGTTTACGTGTCGCGTTTCTGTGCGGGTTGGTAATATTGTTTGACGCTCCAGAAAGCCTCTCAGCATTTTTCTTAAATGCGTAATTTTGTATTTTATATTAAACTGATTAAGCCCTTTAATAAAGTTGCGAAAAAGCTCTTTTTTTGCCTCATCGTTAGAACCTTGCAAAACGGGCAATACTCTTTGTTCAAATATCGCTCTTGGCTGATGATTGAGTTCAGATTCCGGGTTGTAATTTTGCGCTAGTGGGTCATTGCGGGAAGCAAGCACAAAATAGTAGAGCAATGCTATTTTTAACAGTTTGCGGACGAAAGTTTCGGGATTATAATCCTCCTTAAATTCTGCTTGATGTTCTTCACTATCTGGATTTAGGAGATTTAGATTATATTCAAATACGTCCTTTCCACCCCGCGCTTGTACTGAGTTATCAAATTTGATTTTGAGACCAAAAATAAACTTGCGTTCGTTGCGAGAATTATCTGTACTTTCTCCCAAGTAACCTGCTACAATCGGAATAATTGGCAGTGCATCTAAAAATTCGGATCGGGCAAATATCTCGCGGTAATTAACTCGGACACCAGCATAATTAACTTCGTAGTCGCCATCGGATTTATTTGGGTCGTTGATGTATTCTTCTATCAATCTGAGGCGGCGAATCAAGTCTTCTAAATAGATGATACCTACTGTATCTGTGCTGCTAGCGCGGATGTGTTCTAGCAGATACTCTAGGTAAGTAATCTTGGCTTCTTTTTGAATTTTTCCGAGAGTTTCTTTGTCAACCAGTCGGATTAATTTGTGAAAATCAGAGTCAGAATTTTTAACCATCTCATCAAGACGATGGTTTAGTTCTTGCTGGTCGTCGTTACTCTCGGCATTTTCATTGATATAATTTTGCAAGCCCTGCTTGAGTTCTTGTGCAAAAATATCAGTATTGCGGACGGTAACGGTCAATTTATGCAATTTTAAAGCTGCATGGCTTCCAGCACCTCGGCTTTCTAAAGTTAGCCTTTCTTTTTCTAAAGAAGGGTGGCGGGTGCCAAAATCGTATTTAAAGCCTAACTCTTGGCCGTTTCCCCGAAAAGATGGTGAGTCTAAGGGACTAATCAAATTAGCGACAAAGCTTTCGATAGAAGTGTTTGAGGGCAGTTTTAATTCTAAATGTTGCCGCAAAGACTCTCTAATCTGTCTGACTTGACTGCCAAAATGCTCTTCAATTTCCGGCGGTAAGTTAACAGTGGCAGAATCTGCTTGACGTTCCAAAGAACCCAAGGGTTGTCGCACTTGCTTGCGGGAAACATCCGCAGCAATAGCATCAATATCAATGAGCAAGCGGCGGTTGTCTTCTGATACGCTAAACGGGTTTTTAGTCTGCAAAGTTTCTAAAGTTTTGTCCAGCAAATCGCCGTAGTCTACTGGAACTAAATCGTCGTCGCCTAGTCTTAAGATGTTCACCCTGTTAACTCCTTTAAAAAGCTTGAATCCACTCTTTAATGTCGTATTCTGTCCAAACCTGATTTACCCAATAGGGATCGGTTTCAACTAATTCTCTTACTTGGGCTTCGTCGGCGGCTTCGTAAATCGCGAAAACTTTGGTTAAGTCTTTGGTTGGGCCGATGGTAATCAATACTCCCGATTCTTTTTGTTTGGCAAGTCCGGCTAGGTGCGCGTCTCGAAATGGTGCGCGTTTTTCGAGAACGTCCTGGCAGTAACTTCCCCACATTACATATTTGGTCACGGTTTTGGGCCTTGGATGAATTTGTTTAAAATTTATTGTACATTAAGGTTAGGTAGATTTGATATTTTTTTTAGGATAAGATTTTTTAACCGCAGAGGGCGCAGAGGGCGCAGAGGAAGAGGGGAAAGAGAGGGGTTTGTTTGAGGGGAGGAAACAACTATGACTTTATTGGATATTCGGCTGCTGACTGTTGATGAATATGACCGGATGACGGAAATTGGTATTTTTGACGAAGATGAACGGGTGGAATTACTAGCAGGACAGCTCGTAAAAATGGCCGCAAAGGGAACAGCGCACGGTGCGGCGATTGCGCGCACGCGGATATTACTGAAAAACTGTTTAGGACAGCAGGTTTTGGTGCGGCTGCAAGACCCAGTTCGGATGAATAATTACTCGCAACCATAACCGGATATTTCTGTAGTTATATTAGATCCATTTTACTATGAAGACCACTATCCAAGGCCATCGGAAATTTATCTGATTGTGGAAGTTGCGGATACTACGCTGAGAACGGATTGCGGGATTAAGCCGAAAATTTATGCTGAGTCGGGGATTGCTGATTATTGGGTTTTGGATGTGAATAATCGCCAACTTCATGTTTTTCGAGAACGGAGTCAGGATGGTTATTAAAGTATAGCAGTTCTTGGGGATGATGCTACTATTTCTCCTCTGCAATTTGCTGATATTTCTTTCGCTGTGCGAGAGATGTTGCGGCCTTTAATTACGATTTAAATCTCCCGGCGGTTGGAAACCAGGTTTACACAAACAAAACCCACCTCCGTGGGTTCAAGAAAGAAAGAAAGAAATCTCGGCGGTTGGAAACCAGGTTTACACAAACAAAACCCACCTCCGTGGGTTCAAGAA
>NZ_JAUBOJ010000040.1:19428-19493 GCF_036700185.1 Microcoleus sp. BM001215392
AGAAAGAAAGAAATCCCGGCGGTTGGAAACCAGGTTTACACAAACAAAACCCACCTCCGTGGGTT
>NZ_JAUBOJ010000040.1:19593-30396 GCF_036700185.1 Microcoleus sp. BM001215392
AAATCCCGGCGGTTGGAAACCAGGTTTACACAAACAAAACCCACCTCCGTGGGTTGAAGAAAGTTCCCAGGCTATACCTGGGAACCAGTTAATGGCCTGCGGAGGCTGGCTACTTTAGCTTCTCAAACTAACGCCGAATTTCTCGACTAAAATGTCGCGGACTTTTTGTTGGGCTGGTTCGACATCGGTTTCGCTTAGTGTTCGATCGCCCGATCGATAAATCAACCGAAATGCTAAACTACGTTGTCCCGCCGGTACGTTTTCGCCGCGATACTCGTCGAAGAGTTCCACCGAATCGAGTAAGCTACCCGCCGCCTGCTTCATTGCGCCCTGCATCTCAACTACCGGAACTTCCACCGGTGCGAAAAATGCGATGTCTCTGTCAGAAGCTGGGAAACTCGAATAACCTGCGAATTTGCGAGTCAAGTTCTGCGATCGCCCTAACTCATCCAACAACACTGCTAAATCTAATTGAAACACATAAACCTGTTCCGGCAAACCCTTTTCCTGCTGCAATTGCGGGTGTAACTGTCCGAAAACTCCCAACGGTTTCCCGTTTAAGGATAGCGCGGCGGTGCGGCCGGGGTGCAGGCGCGGATTAGAGGAATCGCTTGCATATTCTACAGCCAAACTCAACTGCTGAAACACACTTTCTAGGACACCTTTTGCTTCAAACCAAGTCAAAGGTCGATCGCGCCCACCTTGCTGCCATTTCCACACAGTCGGGTCGCCGCCAATAATCCCCGCTACGGCGTCTGCTTCTTTCTTGGCATCCCCTTCTTTCCAAAAAATGCGTCCGACCTCAAAACCATTAAGCGCGCCGTTTCCTTGCTCCAAATTGTACCCGAAAGCATCAATCAAACCCGACAGCATTTCCGTCCGCAACGCCGAATACTCGACAAACAGCGGATTTGCTAGCACAACTTGATTTTCTCCCTCGGTTTTTACTAAGGAATAGTGCATCAATTCTGTCAAACCGGCCGCCCGAAAAGCCGATCGCACATTCC
The DNA here is from genome assembly GCF_036700185.1 of Microcoleus sp. BM001215392. Taxonomy (NCBI): domain Bacteria; kingdom Bacillati; phylum Cyanobacteriota; class Cyanophyceae; order Oscillatoriales; family Microcoleaceae; genus Microcoleus; species Microcoleus sp. BM001215392. The sequence goes on from NZ_JAUBOJ010000040.1 coordinate 20,601, forward strand.
GTATTTGCGCGTATTCTGGAGATAGATAACCGGGTTGTGTTTCGCTAGGCAAAGTATCGCAGAAGTTGTCGTAACCGTGGAGTCTGGCGACTTCTTCGATTAAATCAATTTCCCTTTCTAAATCCCGGTAGCGGTAAGCAGGAACAGTTATCGCAAAAACTCGTGCTTTTTCCGTCGCAGCCACTTCGCAGCCCAGGGCTGTGAGGATATTTTTTACTTCCTCTGGTTCCAGATAGGGAGAACCGCCGGCTGCTCCTCTTTTTAACTGTCCTAACACCAAGTTTAGGCGATCGAGACGCAATTCGAGCGATCGCGACCAACTCAAATCTCCCCCCGAACTCGCCGTTTTCTGCACCGTCGCAGCGCCTCCAGCCAACTGCAAAATTAGGGCAATAGCGCGATCGCACGCGGTCGTTAGAGCCGCCTGATTCACCCCCCGTTCGTAGCGGATCGAAGCCTCACTCCGCAGGCCTTGAGCGCGGGCAGAACGGCGAATCGTTGCTTGGTCGAAAATCGCAGCTTCTAAGACTAAGTTTACGGTGTTTTCGTGAACTTCCGTATCTTCGCCACCCATTACCCCAGCTAAGGCTACGGGTTTGTCGCTAGCAGTAATCAACAGATTTTGTGCTTGCAAATTGCGGTTTTGTCCGTCCAAGGTTTTGAAGGATTCCCCTGGTTTGGCAAAGCGAACGCCGATGCTGATGTCAGAAGTGCCGGTCAAAGATTGTAGGCGATCGCGATCGAAAGCGTGCAGCGGTTGTCCCCATTCTAGTAAAATGTAATTAGTGACATCAACCACATTATTAATCGGCCGCACACCCGCCGCCTGCAACCGCTGCTGCAACCAAGCCGGAGACGGTGCAATTTTCACTCCTGAAATTTCCGTGCCAATGTAAATCGGGCAGCCTTGCGGTTCCGATATTTCTACTGCCAAATTCGGACTTTCTTCGCCCTGAACCGCCACATCATTAGTTGTCGGAATTCTCACACTTGCGCCAGTTAGTGCCGCCACTTCCCGGGCTACGCCCACCATGCTCAAAGCGTCTGCACGGTTAGCAGTTGCTGTCAAATCTAAAATCACATCATCTAAACCTAAAAGCGGGCGAATATCGCTGCCCAATTCAGGATTTTCTAACTCGAAAATATGAATTCCTGCTGACTCTTTCAACAAGCCCAATTCAGCGAGAGAGCAAATCATTCCTTCCGAAGGAACGCCGCGCAATTTAGCAGGTTTAATTTTTAAATCAATCGTCGATAAAAAAGTGCCAACAACGGCTACAGGTACATAAATATCTGCCCTCGCGTTGGGTGCGCCGCACACAATATTTAAAGGTTCTGGTTTGCCGACATCGACTTGACAAACTCTCAATTTGTCGGCATTGGGATGTTGTTCGCAGGCGACTATTTTGCCCAATACTACGCCGTCAGCCCAGAGGCGGCGATCTTCAATTTCTTCGACTTCAAATCCGGCCATTGTCAGGGTTTCGGCTAATTCTTCTGGGGATATTGTCACATCCACCAATTCCCGCAGCCAGTTTAGAGAAATACGCATAATGAGAGTCAGTAGTTAGTTGTCGTGTTCGGTAGTTATTAGGTCAGTAGTCTGTGCCGACCTGCTTCGACTGTGCAGTCCCAGAATTTATTCTGGAATGCTTTTGATACCACATCAGTTAAATTTTGTCAAGACAACCGTGATATATATCAGCAAAAATGAGCGATCGCCTCAAAGGTAGATGGCTGCTGTGGGATGAGTAACATTCTCATTGAGAGAATGAGGTATGCTAGAGACATCTAACAGCGCAAAAAGCACCTAAGTTTAGAAAGACTTTACACAAAAAAGGACAACTTTAGCAAGTCTTTAAACTATCTTCAAGGATAATCTACCGCAAAAACTCACAGCAGCGACATAATCAAAATAGGGAAAAGATATCGGCCTAAAAGACTTAGGTGCAATTCCAATTCGTAACCGGACGCACGGCCCGCCGACAACTGATAGATCAGTATTTCTAGCAGAAGCGGTTTAAGGGAATTTGTGCGGTCGAGCGACGCTGACAAAATCAGAAAAACATAGGCAAACTCAATCAACATGAGCTACTGCGTAAATCCGGGCTGTCCCCATCCTCAAAATCCTCCTGACTCGATTCTCCAGTGTCAGACGTGCGGCGCGCGGCTATTGCTGCGCGCTCGCTACCGAGTCATTGAACCTTTAGGACAAGGAGGTTTTGGAGCTACATTTCTGGCAAAAGACATCTCTTTGCCCGGTCAACCGAGTTGCGTGGTCAAGCAACTGCGACCCAGTAGTTCGTCGCCGCGAGTCTTAGAAATGGCGCGGGAATTGTTCAAACGAGAGGCGAAAACCCTCGGCCAACTCGGCGACCACCCCCAAGTACCGAGGCTGCTAGACTATTTTGAAACCGAACAGCAATTTTACTTAGTTCAAGAGTATGTTAAAGGCTCGACTTTGAAACAAGAAGTCAAGCAAGCAGGGCGTTTCAACGAATCAGACGTTAAAAACTTTCTATTAGAAATTCTCTCAGTAGTACAATACGTCCACAGTCAAGGAGTAATTCACAGAGACATCAAACCTGCAAATATTATTCGCCGCAGTCAAGACAATCACTTAGTTTTGATTGACTTCGGAGCAGTAAAAGACCAAGTTAGCCAAACAATATTATTAGACCCCGCCGACCAAAGCGCTAACACCAAATTTTCAGTCGGCACGTTTAGTTTTGCTCCCCCCGAACAAATGGCACTGCGGCCGATATTTGCTAGCGACATCTACGCCTTGGGGATGACTTGTTTGTACTTGCTCACAGGTAAGTCGCCCAAGGATTTAGATTTTGATGGCGTAACCGGCGAAATTGTTTGGCATCCCCACGTTCAGGTGAGTCCAGATTTTGCGCGAATTCTCGATAAAATGCTCAAGCCCATCGTCAGTCACCGCTTTCAATCGGCAGCAGATGTCGTCAAAGCTCTCAATGGCGAATTTGAAGACGCAGACCTTTGCGACGGCTTGGCAACTCAATTTAACGCAGGCGGCCGCACAGTTGAAGAGCCGACGATATTTAACGATGATGGTACTTCCTGGCCCTCGCCCCAGAGCAAAAGCAGTCAAGATTGGCGACAGACAAAGCAAAGCACCCGCCCCAGAACTTCCTTCACCCAATCGGGAAACACGGGGATGCAGCCGAGAGTTGCTCGCAGTCTGGCAGAGTCGGGCAGAACTTTCGGAACTGCGGCACTTTCGGGTAATATAGCTGCGACCAAGGTAACGAAAGCTGTTGTCAAGTGGGACACCAACAGCTTGCGAGCGGCATATTTTAAAGGCAAGCGCGATTTTGCTGACTGCGAACTGTCAGGTTTACAATTGCAAAAAGCTCTGCTGGCGGGGGGGAATTTTTATCAGACTCGGTTGGTGAAGGCAAATTTGCAAGGAGCCGATTTGTCGGGGGCGAATCTCGGTCACGCTCGGTTAATTAAGGCGAATTTGCGAGGAGCAAATTTGACTGAAGCTTATTGCAGCACTGCTAATTTTGAAGGCGCGGATTTCCGGGGAGCTGACTTGAGTGGAGCTTATTTGACTAAGGCAAATTTGCGGGGCGCTAATTTGTGCGGCGCGAATCTGACTGACGCTACAGTTAGCGAGGAACAACTCGCAACTGCTAAGACTAATTGGCTGACTACCAAGCCTGATGGTAAGCGGGGTTTTGGATTTTAAGAAGTCATTGGTCATTGGTCATTGGTCATTGGTCATTGGTCATTGGTCATTAGTTATTGGTCATTAGTGCGAAGAACAAAAATTCTCCCTCTCTCCCCCTCCCCCAATCTACCTCCCTCCCCCTCCCCCAGTCAGGTGATTCGTCTGGAGGAAGCTCGATCGCCCCCGATCCACCTAAATTAAAAAGTAGCAATGGAGGATTCGATCGCACAAAAATGAAACTGCTCAACCGCCAGACTCGACCCCTTCTGTATGCCAGCATCCTAGCCGTTGCCTACTTTGTCACCGGAAAACTCGCAGCCTCGGTACTGGGACTGGTGAAAGCCGAAGCCTCCCCCGTGTGGCCGCCCGCCGGCATCGCGCTGGCGGCAATGTTGCTGCAAGGGCGCCGGATGTGGCCATTCATTGCCCTCGGTTCGGTGCTGTTAAACTCTACCGCAGGTATACCCTCCCCTGTGATTGTCACATCAGCTTTTAGCGTCACCCTACAAGCCCTGGCTGGAGAGACCCTGCTACAACGGATCGGATTTTGTACTAAGCTCGATCGACTGCGAGATGTTCTGGGTTTGGTCGCCGCCGCCGTCATAGGATCTACTTTGCTCGGTTCTACCCTCGGTAACTTGGGAATCTGTGTTTTTGGTTGGGCTCAGTGGAGCAATTTCTCTCGCAACTGGTGGACTACGTGGCTCGGAGACGGGATGGGAATTTTGATCGTCACCCCAGTCCTACTAACTTTAGACCGCTCTTTTAAAAGTTTTGAAATTCCCCGAAAATCCTGCATTATTTCAAATTTTAAAGCAGTTTTTAACAGTCAAAATTACCAATTACCAATTACCAATTATCCCAACACATCTCATCCAACTAAAAATCGCTACAATCTTCCATTTTTATTATCTTATTTAGAAGCACTAATTTTGCTAACTCTGCTAGTGAGCGTTAGCTGGTTGGTTTTTTGCTCGAAAACACAGACGGCGATCGCTCTCTATCCGCTCGAATATCTGCCTTTTCCTCTGATTGTTTGGGCAGCTTTGCGCTTTCAACCGCCGGGAGCAATTTTTGCTTATTCGATCGTCTCTTACATCGCAATTTGGGGAGCTGTCCAAGGAGGCGGCCCGTTTCTGGTCAAAAGCGAAAATCTCAAACAGGCGGTTTTATTTCTACAAGCTTTTACCGGTACGATCGCCGTTGTGGCCCTAATGTTGGCTGCTGCTGTCGCTGAACGCGAGCAAGCCCTCGTGGAATTGCGCCGGACTGCGGCTCAGTTGCGCGACGCTCACGCTAGTTTAGCCAACGCTCAGCGCATCGCTGGGTTGGGTAATTGGGATTTAAATTGCGCCGCCACCGCCACCATACAAAACTGCACAGCATCCCCAGAACGCGCTACACCAAATATCGAATTGCATTGGTCGGACGAACTTTATCGCCTCTTGGGCTTGACTCCGGGCTCTGTCAAACCAACACCTGAAATGTTTTTGCAGGCGGTACATCCAGAAGACCGAGAATTGGTGGCGCGATCGCAATCTCAAGCGATGTTTGAACGCCTTCCCTATTGCATTAACTACCGAATTGCGCTCGCCGACGGCTCCGAACGCACTGTCTGCGAACAGTCGGCGATTAATTCTAACGTCATCGCCGCCACAGTCCAAGATGTTACCGAACGCCACCGCGCGGAAGCGGCTTTGCGCGCCTCCTCCGATCGCGATCGCCTCCTCTCAGAAATGGCCCTACGCATTCGCCACTCTCTCGATCTCGAACAAATTCTCAATACAACTGTTGCCGAAGTCCGGCAATTTTTCAAAGCAGACCGCGCTTTCATCGGTATTCTGGATGCAGCCGGGGCCAATCTTCCCATGCCAGTCTACGGTAAAATTGTGGCTGAGTCTGTGGGTAGCCAATACCTTTCTATTTTGGGGTTGCTGCTAGATGACCAGAATCACCTCGCACACTTAAGAACTTTTTATGCTCGCAGCCGCGTCCGAACAGTCTGCGATACTGCTGCGGTGCCCCTGACCGATACCGTTGCCAAATATTACCGCGACTATCAAATTCGTGCGACGTTAAATGTGCCGATCGTCCTCGGCGATGAACTGTTCGGAATCTTAGCAGTCAACCAGTGTTCAGACAGGCGCCAGTGGCAAGAATTTGAAATTGATTTGTTAGAAAAACTCGCTACCCAAGTCGCGATCGCCCTCCAGCAAGCCCAACTTTTGCAGCAGGTAAAAGAACTGAATGCCAACTTAGAATCTCAAGTAGAGGAACGCACCAGCCAACTGCAACAAAAAATGCACGAACTGCAAGAAAGCAACTGCCTCAAAGATTTATTTTTGCACGCAGTTTCTCACAATCTCCGCACTCCTGTGATGGGAATGTTAATCTTGATCAAAAATTTGCTCAACAAATCGGCCTGTGAGTCTATACAGGATGTTCCAGTTTCTCGATCGATTTTGCAGCGCATAGTTCAAGCCAGCGAACACCAGTTGACGATGGTTAACTCCCTCCTCGACGCTCACGCCACCGAGGTCAAAGGAATTGTTCTCAACACAGAACCGCTACACTTGCAGTCTTTGAGTTCAGCAATTATTGCCGGTTTAAAACCGATGATGGCAAAAAATCAAGTAACTCTGACTCAAGAAATATCTGCTAATTTGCCGCTAGTCAAGGCCGACAGCAAACACTTGCATCGGGTGCTAGAAAATCTCCTAACCAATGCTATCAAACACAATCATCCTGGAGTAAATATAAATTTTAAAGCCGAGGTAATTGAAGTAGAAAAGTCATTAAATTTTGCCGAAAATGCACAGTTTTTTACATCTTCAAATAATTTCGTCTCCCGGTGTATCCCTAACCTGCCCTCTGCTGCGGGCGATCGCACCTCGACCCTCGACACCACCGACAAAAATCAGGAAACCAGGCTCAAATTTAACCTCGACAGCAGTCGCCAACTGCCCCGCCATCACGGTCAAATTGGCAATAACAGCAAAAAATTGCCCGGAGTTACCGTAAAAATGGTTCGCTGTACTGTAACAGATAATGGAGTGGGAATCAGCGCCAAACAACGGGAATCTCTGTTTGAACTTTACGTTCAAGACCCCAATAGCCGACAATTAACAGGGCTGGGTTTGGGATTGTACCTTTCCAAGCAAATTATCAAAGCTCACGGCGGCTTCATCGGCGTCGAAAGCACCCCCGGAGGCGGCTCGACTTTCTGGTTTTCGTTACCTGTTGTCAGTCGATTTTAGATTGTAGATTTTAGATACTTCGGCTTTCCTGTAAAAGTTTTAAATTTACTTTACAGATGAATGTGGGAGGTTAAACTATGCTATAAAAACTTGATTTATCTACGACAACAGTCGGGTGCTTGCATCAGTTTCAGGGCGGATTAAATTGAGCAAATTGCTATTAACTAAATTCTTCAATTGTTCAAATTGAAAATTTATCAATCATTCAATTATTCAATCCAAAATCGCAAATCCAAAATCTAAAATGGTATGGTTTATTCAAGTCATAAAAAATCAGTTGAGGCGCCAACGGTTTATGAGGTGTGGCGCGATCGCTTCCTGCGCGATCGGCTGCGCCCTGCTGTGCGAATTGCGATCTTTTTTGCCTTCACAATCATTGTCTATCTTCTCGGCGAAGCAATATTCGCTCCCCGCGAATTTAAAATTGTTTATTTGTACACTAGCGCTGCTGTAGAATTGGGCTTGCTGACTTGTTTGATATTGCAAAAAACCTCGATCGGCAAACGCTATCCAGGTCTGCTATTTTTGGGTTTTTCGTGGTCGCTGACCGTCGTCGTACAGATTGGGTTGGCCGCCGCAAAAGTCGGGGACTTACCGATTTTAACCTGGAGTTTAGCGTTTCTCACCCAAGCTACGCTGATGCCCGTCCGCTGGCGCCTTCACCTGATTTCTCAACTCGGCGTTTTGTTTTGCCATGTCGGCATAAATTTAATTTTAAATCTAAGTTTGGCTAAATATACTGCTTTTAGGCTGAGCGGATTTTACTTGTATTTATTTTGGTTTTGTTTGATTTGCGATTTATCGGTTTATTGGTACGAATGCTTGCAACGAACAGAGTTTAGTACCAGGCGCGAATTGGAATCTGCTTATCAAAAATTGGAGGCGGCTGAGGCGAAGTACCGCAGCATTTTTGAGAATGCTGGTGAGGGAATTTTTCAAAGCACTCCCGAGGGCCGCTATATTACTGCCAATCCTGCTTTGGCGCGGATTTACGGCTGCGATTCCCCCGAAGAAGTGACGGCAAAGTTTACTGACATTGAGCGGCAGTTGTATGTCGATCCAGTACGCAGAAAAGAGTTTTTGCGATCGATCGCCCAAAGCAACACAGTCTCGGATTTTGAGTCACAAATTTATCGCTGTGACGGCAGTATTGTCTGGATTTCCGAAAAAGCGCGGGCGGTTCGCGACAGCAGCGGCTCAGTGCTTTATTATGAGGGTTTGATCGAGGATATCACGCAGCGGAAACAGGCACAAGAATCGCAGAGACTGTTTATTCATGCTCTTTCTCACGACTTGCGCAACCCCGTAGCGGGAATGTTAATGGTGATCGAGAATTGGCAGACAAAAACTGGTGATTCGATCCCAATTCCCCGTTCTGTGGTGGAGCGGATGATTCAAGGTAGCGAGCAGCAGTTGCGGTTGATTAATTCGCTGTTGGAAGTTCACGCCGGGGAATTGCGCGGTTTGGTTCTGCACTGCGATCGGGTAGATTTGAAGCTAGTAGTTGAAGCGGTTGCCGCAGATTTAGAGCCTTTAATGAATGAGGCTGAAGCTACTTTCACAAATTTAGTTCCGGATGATTTACCCGCGGTGGATGCCGATCGTACTCAGTTATGGCGAGTGTTTTCTAATTTAATTGCTAATGCTTTAAAACACAATTTACCAGGACTAAAATTAACCGTTTCCGCTAAAATAATAACGGGGGCAAAAAGAATTGTTAATCAAAGCAAAACAAAACAGGATATACAGAAATTACCGATTACCGATTACCAACTACCGATCCCCAATTCCCAATTCCCAATTACCTATTACCAATCCCCAATTCCCAATTCCCCAAGTAGCATGATTTGCTGTACCGTTGAAGATGACGGAGTGGGAATATTGCCTGAACAGTGCGAACATCTGTTTGACCTTTATGTTAGGGGTTATCAATCCCGACACTCAGTTGGTTTGGGTTTGGGCTTATACCTTTGCCGACAAATTATTGAGGCTCACGGCGGGGAAATTGGAGTAATTAGCAATCCGGGTGCTGGGGCAATTTTTTGGTTTACTTTGCCCTTGGCTGAAAATTCCCGGTGAGTTTTTTGTATTTTTAACTACATTTTATCTGGTTTTCTACCCACAGGTAGCGCCAGACTGCGTGAAGCAAAATTAGTCGATAGAAGTATTGATATTAATTTGAAATAGTGCTACAATCACTCAAATATTTTCTAGGTTTTTTTCCTTCCTTCAGATTTTCTTTAGAAACAGCACTTAATTTAGAAAATATCTAAAACTAAATAACAGACCTGCAATTTATGTTTGTCGAGAACAGCTCAGAAAATACAGGTAAAGACGATGCAGCTAAGTACGACTCAGCCAAATATAACGAGCGGTCGTTCTCAACTTTAATTCGAGCGCTCCGTCTTTCCCAAGGTTACTTTTCTTTTGTTTTAGTGCACTGCAATTCGCTGGCTTTGCGGCAGCAAGTAGTCGATCGCCTGCAAGTAACTTCTACCCAGAAACCGCTGCAAATAGTTTTGCCAAAATCGGCGACAACTCTCTACACGACAATCGCCGCAGAAGTAGGCAACGAAAAGCCTCCAGCTTTGATGCTCCTCGGTTTGGAGTCAGTAGAGTCGATCGACAGATTGCTGATTTCCACCAACCTAGTATGCAGCGAATTCAGCAAAAAATTTTCCTTTCCCCTCGTCTTTTGGGTGACAGATGAACTTCTCAGAAAAATCATTCGCACCGCCCCAGATTTATACAATCGGATGACAACAATTAGATTTATTAGTCAGTAGTCATTGGTTATTGGTTATTGGTTATTGGTTATTGGTTATTGGTTATTGGTTAT
>NZ_JAUBOJ010000041.1:0-29534 GCF_036700185.1 Microcoleus sp. BM001215392
CCTAGCCCCCCTTCCCAAGGGGGGGACAAGAGTAATTTCAAAGTCAACCCCTACTCCCCTTAAAAAGGGGGGACAGGAAATGCTCAAAGTCCCCCTTTTCAAGGGGGATTTAGGGGGATCGAGACTGTCAGCTAAAAGCAAGATTTATCAAAAATTCTAGCTATCGATGGTGATATTAACAAAACCCGGTTTGTTTAACAAAACCGGGTTTTTCGGAGATTTATCGCGTTTCAAACTTATTTGGCTTGAGCGTGAAATTCCTCTAATGTCTGATAGCCACCAGCGGGATTGTACAAATGACAGTTGTCGGCAATCCGCTTCATTAAAGACCAAGAAAATTTGGTTTCATAGAGATGAGGTTGCCAGTTTTCCTTTAAGCTGCTGTGGGCTAGGCGCAAGTTGTACCAGGGTATAGCAGTTGAAAGGTGGTGGGGAACGTGCACGTTAATGTCGTGGCACAGAAACTCAACCCAGCGGGGATAGTCGCAGTGAACTGTTCCCGATAGTTGGGCTTGGGCTTCGTTCCATTCTTCTGGTGATTTAAATGAAATGTCTGGGGCTGTGTGGTGAACAATGGTGAAGGTGCTCATCCAGAAGTGGTAAACCATCCAGGGCATTAACCAAAATTTGATGAATCCCCAAATGCCTGTGGTGGCAATTAAAGTGGGAAATACGATCGCAGCACCGATCAAAACCACAAAAACTGAAAACCGCACTTGTTCGCGTTGTTGACCTTCTTTAAAGCGCCACCACATAAAGTGTACTTTTGCCCAGTGGGCGATCGATCCAACCCACCACATTGGGCCGAAGATTAAACGATAAGCTATTTGTAATGCTTTGGGCGCGGCAGCGTAGCTTTCTGCTGTCATTGGTTGCCAAGCATTATCTTCACCAATTTTGTTGGTGTGCTTGTGGTGGTAATTGTGTCCGTGACGCCATGCGTGAAACGGAAAAATTAACGGCAGAAATGCGAGATGTCCGACTAAATCGTTTACCCAGCGGCGGTTGGCAAATGACCGGTGTCCGCAGTCGTGGCCGATCACAAAAAAACCGGTTAATCCGGTACCTGTGAAAATCCACATTAGGGGTAGCAAATACCAAGGCGATACTGCTAGACCAAAATAACCGACAGCAACTAGAAGAACGTTGACGATGACTTTTGTCCAAGCTTTGCGAGGGTTTTTGACAAACACTTCGCGCGGCAGGGTTTGGAGAATATCTTTCAGGCGCAGGTTGGAGGTGTCACTTGCGGATGTCAAATTTAGTGGTTTTTCGATCGATGCTGTCATAAATTGATTTCGATTCTCCGTGTGCCATGTGGATGGCTTAACAAAATTAGCGCAGTAAAATATCAGCTCGCTACCGACAATTAGCAGACGAGTTGAGCAGTAGGCAAGCGCGTTTTCGCAAATGCTAGCGATCGCTAGCCGCGGATTAAATGGCTAGCGCTTTTGGTTAAAAAAACACTGCGGTTAACAAAACTTTACTTTTTATACCACAGGGGCGGCACAATGAGCACGAGTTGCCGCTAATTGCCGTTGCCCACAGCAGAAATTTTGCCGATCGCAACTTGAGATCCAGCAACAGAACGTTGCTGTTTGAGGGTTTGGACTTGCAGGAGCAAGGAGTCGATTTCTGCCTGTAGGTGCAGGAACTTCACTTGCTGATCGGCTTGGTAGGGGCACTTCACCGAATCTACTTTGCGCGCAAAACCCGTCGATAGCGTAGCAGAACTAGCGATTTCGGGATTGCTAGCCGTGACTTGAGGCCGAGAAAGAGTGGATGAATTATTTGACATTAGTAATTGAGTAGACATATCTACACATTCACACCATTAAGTTACTTTAACCTGAACGGATCGTATCAAACATTAAATTAACCGATCGAGCTAAAATTAGTGTAAATTCCTCGGGCATTGCCTAAAACCATTGACATCGTGACCCTGATTCTACCTGCTACTGACTCTGCTGCTAACTCCGCTGCCCGCGCAGCCTCGCCGAAACACTACGGCTGGCCGGGCTTGATCGAAGCTTATCGCGCCTACCTGCCGGTGACGGAAACCACGCCGGTAGTCACACTCCACGAGGGCAATACTCCCCTGATTCCAGCACCGGCGATCGCCTCTCTCATCGGTAGAGACGTGCGCGTGCTGGTGAAATACGACGGCCTCAACCCCACTGGTAGTTTCAAAGACCGGGGGATGACCATGGCGATTTCCAAGGCAAAGGAAGCCGGCGCCAAAGCTGTAATTTGCGCCAGTACCGGCAATACTTCGGCAGCGGCGGCAGCCTACGCCAGACGCGGGTCCATGCGGGCTTTCGTGTTGATTCCCGAAGGTTACGTGGCTTTGGGCAAGCTGGCCCAAGCTTTGCTTTACGGTGCGGAAGTGATTTCGATTGTCGGTAATTTCGATCGGGCTTTAGAAATTGTCCGTTCTATGGCAGAAAATTATCCCGTAACTTTGGTCAACTCCGTCAACCCTTACCGCTTGGAAGGTCAAAAAACCGGCGCGTTTGAAGTAGTGGACGCCCTGGGCGATGCCCCCGACTGGCTCTGCATTCCCGTAGGAAATGCGGGAAACATCACTGCATACTGGATGGGTTTTTGTCAATACCACCAAGTGAACAAATGTTCGCGCCTGCCGCGAATGATGGGATTCCAAGCAGCCGGAGCAGCACCCTTGGTAACGGGACATCCAGTGGCGAACCCAGAAACTTTGGCGACAGCAATTCGGATCGGCAACCCTGCTAGCTGGAAACAGGCGATCGCAGCCTCCGAAGCCAGCCGCGGCAGTTTTTCTGCTGTCACCGACGAAGAAATTCTCGACGCTTACCGCTTGTTAGCATCCGAAGAAGGGATTTTCTGCGAACCAGCAAGCGCCGCTTCTGTAGCTGGTTTGCTGAAGGTAAAAGACCAAGTTCCGACAGGAGCAACAGTGGTTTGCGTGCTCACCGGTAACGGTTTAAAAGACCCGGATACGGCAATTAATCACAGCAAGAACAACTTTAAACAAGGGATTGCTCCGAATCTGGATGCAGTGGCTGGCGCGATGGGATTTTAAGCAGAAGGAAGTTCGGCAACGGATTTTGTAGCGGATGTAACGGATGTAACGGATGGAAGAGGGGAAAAGTTTTGTTGTAGAAGATATTAAGGCTCTTTGTTATCTTCTCTTTCTTCTCTTTGTCTGTGTCCTCTAAGGAAGAAGGAAGAAGGAAGAAGGAAGAAGGAAATTTTCTTGTATAACTGAAAAGTCTTTGTTATCTTCTCTCTCTTCTCTTTCTCTGTGTCCTCTGCGGTTCAGAAAAATCTTATTTAGGAGTTACCAACAAAAACCTGAGTGCTATCCCCGCTCGCACTATCTGACGAGGAACAAACATCATGGTTCAATCACCTCCAAAAATTCTAACTATTGATGAATTTATTGCTAACTACGGCGACAGCGAGCGTTACGAACTAATTGATGGTGAATTAACGGAAATGGAACCAACGGGGCCGCACGAACAAGTATGCGCCTTTCTCGGACGGAAATTAAATGTAGAAATTGACCGTCTGGATTTACCCTATTTTATTCCCCCTCGCTGTCTCATCAAATTATTAGGAACAACAACAGCCTTTCGCCCGGATGTGCTGGTATTAGATCGAACTCGACTAATTAATGAGCCATTGTGGCAACAAGAACCTGTAATTACATCGGGAAACTCGATTAAACTAATCGCTGAAGTCGTGAGTACCAATTGGTCGAACGACTACGCCCGCAAAGTTGAAGATTATGCCCTGCTGGGAATTCCTGAGTATTGGATTGTTGATTATTTGGGGATTGGCGGCAGAGAATATATTGGCAAACCGAAACAGCCGACAATTACAGTTTGTACGCTGCGAGAAGATGAATATCAAAGACAGTTGTTTCAAAACGGATCTCGACTAATCTCGTCAATTTTCCCAGATTTGCAGCTAACCGCACAACAAATCTTCGCAGCCAGTGGCTTTTCTAACTCCTAATTCCCAAACGGCGGTAAATCGAGTAACTGGTTTTTAGAAGGTGGAAGCTGGGCGGGATTCCGGCCGGCTTGTGCGGGATTTTGGCGGATTTCGATCGCAGTTTCGCCCGGATTTGCGGTGCGAGTAGGGACAATTTCTAGAGAATATGCTGGTGCTGGTTCCATTTTTGTAGTAGGAACAGTTTGTGCTTTAGCGAGCAAGTCAATGGCATCTCCGAGGGCGGTGGTTAAATTTTTGCTAGTCTCGGCGTGACGGGCTTCTTCTTGCTTGAGGGCTTGAGTCAGTTGTTTGATTTGTTCGATCGCCCGATCGCGCTCTTCGAGAACTTCTGCTAACTTAGCTTTAAGTTCCCCAACTGTATGCAGTTGTTCAACCTCATGCAAGCGTGCAACTCCAGCCTCATCACCTTCGGGCGCAATCGGGGAGAAACTTTGAAATTCCTCTATCTGTGCTTCCAAAGCATCGATAGTTTGCTGAGTTAACTTAGCATCATTCCGTCGCTGCTCAGCTTCGGTATTGTAGAGTTGGCGCCATTGAGCCGCACTTTCACCAGCGTCATCGCGATCGCGCGAAACCTCTGTTAACTGCTGTTGCAGCCGCTTAATTTCATCTAACCACTGTCTGATATCTTGAGACATATTGTTTATTTTAGATTTTAGATTTTAGATTAGTCATTAGTCATCGATCATTAGTCATTAGTCATTGGGAATTTGTAAGCTATGAACATTTATTACTGGTTGCGCTACCTGATTTTAGCCTTGTTTAAGACACTTTTGAGGCTGCTGAGAGCTGTCAAAACGAAATTTGGTGATTTTTGGCTGTTCTGTCGCTGTTTGACTTGGAGCACGCTCAAGGAAGTCGGCGTGAAAGCGGGAGAGCAGCGCTTGCCGGGGCTGTCTGCCGAAATGGCCTACAATTCTATGCTGGCGCTGTTTCCTGGGCTCTTGGCTATCTTGTCTGCGATCGCCCTGTTTGAACCTTTGCAATCAACACTGTATCAAATGGCCGGTCTTTTGGGAGAAATTATACCCAATGACGTGCGAAATTTAATTCGCAATTCCCTCAAAGAAATTCTTTCAATTCGCAACCCACAACTATTTTCACTAAGTTTTGTAGTATCGCTGTGGGCCTTTTCTGGAGTAATGAGCGCGGCGATGGCTGCTCTCGATCAAATTCATCAAATCTCCAGCGTTCGCACTCGCTCTTTTGTGAAAGCAAAACTGATTTCCTTGGGGCTGAGTATCGGTACAATTGTGCTGTTAATTCTAGCATCGGGAGCTGTATTTCTCAGCGACTTAATTGTGCAAGCTGTGGCCCGCCAGAGTTGCCTCCTGGAGTCCGTCGCCAATTGCGATTTAAAAGATGTTCAAAATTGCTTGTTGTTCGCCGGCAATTGCCCTTTAGAGTCGGAACTTTTAGCTGTTTGGCGGCTGTGGCGGTGGCCGATTTCTTTGGGAATTGTATCCGTTGCTTTTGCCTTTGTTTACCGCTACGGGCCGAGCCGCCACCAAGCCGATATTCCGATTTTTTCCGGAGCTGTTTTTGCTGCTATTTTGTGGGCGCTGCTTTCAGCTTTGTTTAGATTTTATGTTTTGCATTTAGGCAATTTTAGTTGGGCTTACGGCACGATCGGGACTTTTATTGTGTTGCTGCTCTGGCTTTATCTTTCTTGTTTAGCGATGCTGATCGGAGCTCAGTTAAATGTGACTGTCGGAAAGGCAATGAAACTCAAATAATGGGCATTGGGCATTGGGCATTGGGCATTGGGCATTAGTCATTAGTCATTAGTCATTAGTCATTAGTCATTAGTCATTAGTTATTAGTCATTAGTCATTAGTTATTTGTAGCAACAGTTAACAGTGAACAGTGAACAGTTAAAAAACTATTATTAATTACCGGATACCAAATTACCTACGCAGTAAAGTGCTGAGGATGCCCGCAACAAAAGAAAGCAAAACCAGTATCCAAATAACAGCACCGGGAATGAATGTCAAGAGGCCGACTCCTCTGAGAATCCAAACTAGCAAGGTGATGCCCAGGATAGCCCAAAAGATGCGGGTAGAGAGTCGCATTTGAAATCTAGGAGAATTAGTCATGTTGAATATTAAAGTTTTGTCTGGATCGATGATAGCTGTTTTATTGGCGATCGGCTCTTATCTGGGAGCAATTTCGAGTCCCGCTGCTGCTGTGGCGCGTGTGGGTACAAAAGCAGTGGGAGAATTCGCAACTGTTGCTCAAAAAACTCCTGCTGCAAGTGTAGCAATTGGCGATCGCACAATTGGAGCGGCCAAAGTGGGGATGACTTTCGGAGAATTGAAAAAGGCGATCGGTTCCACCGCACAGTTTAAGGTAGAGTCTCCTTTTATGGTAGACTTTGACGCTGTGGCTGTCAGCCAGTCAGGAAAAGTACAGTATCGAATTGTTTATGCTGCGGGTACAAAGCTCAAAGATACCGATGTTATTGAACTTTTGATGACAGAAAATCCTAATTATAAAACACTTCAAGGCGTCGGGCCCGGAATGACATTGAAACAAGCAGAGGCGATTTACGGAAAAGCTACTTTATCTTATAACGTGGATAATGAAATGAGAGAAGGGATTGTATTTGCCAAGCAACCCACTAGAAACATTATGTTTGTTCCCAAGGCAGAAGGGAAAAAATTTGCGGGAGTTTACGGCGCTGGAAAAGGTGGATTTTATGAGACAAACAAGTATCAAACCAATGCTGTAATTAAGTCCGTGATGGTGCGGAAGTAGCCTTCGCATCATTCCCAGAAACCTGGTTTCTTCGGAGATATCTCGCCACCCAACCAAAATTACCCTAGAAACCCGGTTTCTTACCCCTCCCATCATTCCCAGAAACCTGGTTTCTTATGAGATATGTCGCCACCAAACCAAAATTACTCTAGAAACCCGGTCTCTTAGCCTAAAATTAAGGATTATTTGTATTTACTTCCAAATACTCTTGATTGTCAAGATAATCTCTTATATTTTCCAGTATTTGCGTCAAATACCCTACGACTTCTTCCTTCATTTCTAATAGTTGCTTAATTGTCTTATCTCGCCCAACTTCCTCAAAAGACTTAATGCCGTGCGCTAAGTCATTTCTATTATTTTTAATCACAACAAGATTTTGCCCGTTTTTTGTTTTAGCAAAGTCTGTTTTATATGAAAAGCCGTATTTGTCTGCTATTTCTTTAATTAATCTAGCATCCACATTTCCTGAAAACAGTTCTTCACGTTCAAATGTAGCTGTGATGATATCAGTAGAGAGTTGGTTAATTGTTAAATAAATTTTCTTAGGAGAACGATTTTTAAGATTTTGGAGGACAATCAGTTTAATCTCGGGTTTGAGTTGGTCAAAAGTGACTGCTTTATTTTTGAATTACTCAAATATGGATTCGATCGCATTTCTCATAGTGGATTCAATTAAGTTATACAGTAACAAAAAACCATTTGCTTTGAGCGTTTTCGCTAACTCTAGATCGATGCTTTGAATTTGGTATTTGCCCGTAGTATCGAGTAAAGCTAACTTCGTTGTCTGTTTGTCCAAGCTCTCGATAAAAAGGAAGTAATCATTCACTTCTTGGGCGCGTGTATGAAAATCTAAAAATACAGTATTCATGAATGACAGAGCAGTTAATTTCCCAAGAATTCAACACGTGCAACTATTTTATTTATTTGTTAAACAGGTTGCATCAGATTTTATACAGTCTGTAAAGTGTATTTATATCGCCATTAAAATGATTGTATGCGTTCAAATAAATCTCTTCTAACTTCCTCATTTGCAGCCTTAGTTAATTGGATTACCCGAACTGTCTTTCGGTTGAAGTTTCTCTGGCGATGTAGGAGTAAATCAGCAAACTTAAATCCATTTAACTGCTCTAATTTTTTGAGTCCACTTAAGATTAATTCGTTGTTGACAAATCTAGTTATGGTAAGAATGCGTTGTGCACCGTCTACAATCTCTAAACGTGGTTCATCATTTTCATCATGACCGATATCAACAACGAATAGATAAGGTATTGGCAGCCCCCAAATTACCGATTCGATAAACTTTGATTGCCTGGTGTCATCCCAAACAAGTTCACGTTGGTAGTCGGGAATAAACAATTTATTAGTATCATCGTTAATTCCTTCCATGTATTTTTGAACGAGTATTTCGAGTGGATACTCTCTCGTATCGTAATTAATTTGCTGCTGCTTGTCGCGGATTTCCATTTCAGCGGCATTTCTGTCTTGAAGTGTAATTTGTTCTAGTTGCGATCGCATATTTTTAACTAACGAAGAAGCACTGTATATACGAGCATTTTACCACAACCCAGGGTTCATTGAGTGCTGTTCCGATAATTCGGAGATGATGTGCTCCCAAAAGGCGATCGCCAATACAAGCGATCGCCTCTCTCCACCACTACTCAAACTTATAGCTTTTGTGCCGCAGCGCGTTTACCATCAGCTTTCCGCCGCCACTTTTGGTCTATTGTTGCTGATTCCTCAAGAGCCTGTTTAATTTGCTGTTTGCCGATAATGGCAAGTTCGCGAATTTCATCGAGGATAGCTTTTTGCTTTTCGGTCATTTCTGCTTGTTTTATTCTTGAAATTATCTGCGTTAATCTGCATTCATCCGCCGACATCTGCGGTTTCTCGATCCAACATTCCTGCAAAGCGATCGCCCTGATTCACAAAAAGAGCGATCGCCCATATTGCATCAACTCAAAACAGCAAGAAAACTACAATCTATAACCCGCTGGCGAGGGCATTGTCGGAGCGATACAACGCCGATAAACGGTTACTCTGTCCGCTTAAATCAAACACAACCTCGAATTTGGCGTGAGGTATAGTTTGTCGTAGAAACTGAAAATGCCCCTCTGCATCGGAGCGACTGCGGAAGCGCGCAACAATAATCCATTGCTGAGTTGGTAACAGTCGGGCGATCGCCCAACAGCACAAACGGTCTTTATATGTCAACATAGAACTCATCTCCATTGATATTTGTGGAGCCAGAGCCAGCCCGGAACCTTGGACAGTAAGGGGCTGGCTTCTGACGTTTTAGGGTCTTAACCCTATATACACTTATAGCATAATTCGATGTTTTTAACATCAAATAACACAAAACTGTATATAATGACGTGAGAGTGTAAAATTGAAGACAGTTGCAGTAAATCTATGTCAGCCAATGCCTTCAATACCTTCACGTATGCGAGTTACAGTTACATTGCCAGAAGACGTTCATCAAGCCTTGTCCGAATGGGCTGAAGAAGAAGATCGAACCCTGGCAAACCTGCTTTCCCATGTGGCAGCTAAAGCTGTCAGAGATCGCCAAGAGCAGAAAAAAGATAAATCAGAAACCGATCGCACTTAAGCGATGAGCACGGCGTAAGATGGACTGTATTGAGATGTTTTGCAGTGCAACGAATGGCTTCACGGGGACGAGTTACCGCATACCTGCCAGAAGAGATCCAAAAAGCTCTGGAAGAATGGGCAGAAGAAGAAAGCAGATCCGTCAGCAGTTTGACAACCTACCTGCTGACAAAATCTGTTCGAGAGCGCCAACAGCAGAAACAGGAAGAATCCCGGAGCGATCGCCCAAGTTGAATTTGCGCGAGACCCAAAGGGTGTTGGAGTATAAAATTTAAGACAGGCGATGGCCACAGCGTATATCTTTAACAACCAAGGAGATAACACTGCCAGAAAACTACACAGAAGCAGAACTTTTTAGCAATCCTGAAGGCATTGCCCGCACGCGAGCGAGCGCCTTACAGCAAGCTCTATCACCACCGGCACAATCTAGAGTCACAATGGGTGCTGGGGTTATTGAAGATGCCCAAGAAGACCGCAGAGTAGTGATAGGAACCAGCGAACCCAATGGTTACTTACGCCCGGGAGTAAAGTCTGCACTCCTATTAGGAGAAACCGTTATTCCTGGCTTTGGTCATGCAGAAGCTGACATCGTTTCTTGGGCAGTTAAAAATGATTGTAAAGTAATTGCAGTAGCAGCAGGGCGTCCTATTTGTGAAAACTGCGTCCAAACGATAGAAGGCGTTGGTGGCTTAGTCGCAAGTCCCCAAAAATCTAATCCAAGGAGTTAATTGCAAAATGACAGAAAATCGCTTAGAATTTATTGATGCTGAACAATCGGAAATGCTGAAACAAGCAACTATTGTCGAACAGCGAAATGCAGCTAAAGTCGCTTGTAAATTCGCAATTGAACGCACTAGCTTGAGTCACCCAATTCTAGACGAAGGATTACAATCGCTGGAAAAAGAACGATACGGTGATTTTTCACTTCAAAACAAACTTCTATCGTTGGTCGATCGGCTCGATGAAATTCAGTGGGAATTACAAGAAAAAATGGGAGAAGGCAGTATAGAATTATCAGATTATTTAGCGGCATTTCACACAGCGCGCGCCGTTAATTCACTCTATTTTGCCCTCAATGCAGATCCTTTTGTAGCAGCATCCGAAGCTATTTATGAAGCTCAGGCAGCTACAGATGAGTTAGTTAATTTGAAACAAAAGATTTTAGAAGTTTTTCAAGCACCTACCGTGATTTAGAGCAAAAAAGTGCGCGCGTGCGCAGCTATCCCATCCCATCCGCGTTCATCCGCGTCTATCAGCTAAAATCTGCGGTTCAAAAAAGAACGATCGCCCCTCAAAAAAATAAGGTGCGCATTGCGCACCCTACTCGAATTATTTCGCAGTTACCAACTGCGCCGGTAGCCGCTTAAACGCCAACCTTTCATTCTCGATATCCACAAAAATGGTATCGCCGTCAGCAAAATCTCCCCGCAAAATACCCTTCGCCATTTGCGTTTCCAACTCGCGCTGGATTCCCCGTTTCAATGGGCGCGCACCGTACACGGGATCGTAACCGATTTCGGCTAAGAAGTCGATCGCCGATTCCGACAATTTCAGAGACATTTTGCGATCGGCTAAACGTTTTTCCAAGCGTTTGACTTGCAACAGCACGATTTGCCGTAATTCGGGCTTACTCAAACCGTGGAAGATAATCATCTCATCAATCCGGTTCAAGAATTCCGGGCGGAAAGTAGCCCGCATCGATTCCATCACCCGACTCCGCATTTGTTCGTTATCTCCCGCCACATCTAAAATGTATTGAGAGCCGACATTCGATGTCATAATAATCACAGAATTCTTAAAGTCAACCGTGTGACCTTGAGCATCCGTAACGCGGCCGTCGTCAAGAATTTGCAGCATGATATTGAAAACATCCGGGTGCGCTTTCTCGATTTCATCGAATAGAATCACCGAGTAAGGACGGCGGCGCACAGCCTCAGTTAATTGTCCGCCTTCATCGTAGCCTACGTATCCCGGAGGCGCGCCAATTAAGCGCGAAACTGCGTGTTTCTCCATGTATTCCGACATATCAATGCGGACGATCGCCTCTTCGGTGTCGAACAGGTATGATGCTAATGCTTTCGCCAACTCAGTTTTACCCACACCCGTGGGGCCGAGGAAGATAAAACTCGCCACCGGGCGGTTGGGATCGGCCAATCCGGCGCGCGATCGCACAATAGCATCTGCAACCGCCGTCACCGCTTCATCTTGTCCGATTACACGCTTGTGGAGTTCGTCTTCCAATAGCAGGAGTTTCTGCATTTCCGATTCAACCAACTTGCTAATCGGAATTCCCGTCCACTTAGAAATAATCTCGGCAATGTCAGATTCCGTGACTTCTTCCCGCAGCAAAGTTTTACCTGTGGTTTGAGTTGCTGCTAGTTTAGATTCTGCTTCTTGTAGTTGTTTTTGCAATTCGGTTAACTTGCTATATTTCAACTCAGCAGCACGATTCAGGTCATATTTTAATTCAGCTTGTTGAATTTCAATGTTAACCTTATCAATCTGTTCTTTAATGTTTTGAATGCTGCCGATGACACCTTTTTCTGATTGCCATTGGGCATTCAAACCGCTTTGCTGTTCCTTGAGGTTTGCCAAGTCTTTTTCCAGTCTTTCCAAACGGTCGATCGATGCAGCATTACTTTCTTTTTGCAGCGACAATCTTTCCATTTCTAGCTGCAAAACCTTGCGATCGATTTCATCGAGTTCTTCCGGCTTGGACGTAATCTCCATTTTCAATTTAGCCGCGGCTTCGTCCATTAAGTCAATCGCTTTGTCGGGAAGGAAGCGATCGCTAATATATCGAGTTGACAAAGTAGCCGCCGCTACTAAGGCATTGTCAGAAATTTTCACACCGTGGTGAACTTCGTACCGTTCTTTCAAACCCCGCAAAATCGAAATAGTATCTTCAACAGTCGGTTGGTCAACATAAACTTGTTGAAAACGGCGTTCTAAAGCCGCATCTTTTTCGAGATACTTGCGGTATTCGTCGAGAGTTGTAGCGCCGATACAGCGCAATTCACCCCGGGCTAACATCGGTTTGAGCAAGTTGCCGGCATCCATCGATCCTTGAGTTGCGCCGGCACCGACAACGGTATGAATTTCATCTATAAATAGGATGACTTTACCGTTGCTGTCCATAACTTCTTTGAGCACGGCTTTTAAACGTTCCTCAAATTCTCCCCGGAATTTTGCACCGGCAATTAACGCGCCCATATCTAAGCTAATTAATTGTCTGTCTTTGAGAGATTGCGGCACATCTCCGGTGATAATTCGTTGGGCGAGTCCTTCGGCGATCGCCGTTTTTCCTACTCCCGGTTCCCCAATCAGTACAGGGTTGTTCTTGGTGCGGCGGCTCAAAATTTGAATTGTGCGGCGAATTTCGTCATCTCGTCCGATTACGGGATCGAGTTTGCCTTGACGCGCTGCTTCTGTCAAATCTCGGCCGTATTTTTCCAGCGCTTCATATTTGCCTTCTGGATTTTGATCTGTCACTTTGTTGTTCCCCCGGACTTGGGCGATGATGTCTTTAAGCTTGGCTTCATCTAGTTTAAATTCTTGTAGTAGATTTTTACCAAAGCGATCGTCCTTAACGTAACCTAAGAGCAAATGCTCGATCGAGATAAATTCATCACCGTACTCTTTGCGATCAGCTTCAGCCCTGTCTAGCAGGGTATCCAGGGAACGCCCGAGATAAACGTTGCCGGCAGTTCCAGAGATTTTGGGCTGGCGGCTGATAAACTCATCAGTGCGATCGCGCAATTTTGCTACAGACACTTTCGCCTTGTTAAATAAGCTGCTAGCGAGTCCCGATTCTTGTTCCAGCAACGCCTTCATCAAGTGTTCGCTTTCTAGCTGCTGCTGCTGAGCTGCTTTAACGAGTTCGGGGGTACGGCTGAGGGCTTCCCAGGCTTTTTCTGTAAATTGGTTCGGATTATTCGGTTGCATAAATTTTAATTCCCTGAATTCAAAAACATGACTGCTGTCAAGGCAATGGCTTAATTGCTCGTACAATTGTCATTGTAGGGAGTTGCGGACGGGGAGCGGATCGGTGTTCCCGTATATTGAGATAGGTATTTCCGCCCTGTGTTTCAGCTTCTGGTTCAATTTCGGTTCGGGCGATCGATATGAAATATAGTGCTGATGATATTGTTATTCATAATTGGGCGAAGCTCACACAAACATCTTCAGGAAAGTGGAACCGAGTTTGGGATATTGTACTTAAAAAATCTGTTTCCCAAGAATTTGATTTAGGGGCTGCGGCCCAAAATTTGTCTGGTGATGATTTCCAGGTAGAGATTCAAATAAGTAATTCAAATAATCTCAAAATTTCGGTAACTACTCAAAGATGGGGATGGGAAGTTGAAGTTATGTTTGCTACCTACAAAATGTTTGGATAAATCGATCTATTATTTGGGAATATCGACACTATCCAAGGTCAATATCTAGATATGTGGGAGCCTTGGCTGAGGAAAAAGTGGGGCAAGTCTAGCAATGATTCCAGCACAGAAATTAATTAGCGCTCTTCTGTCACTGTCGCTCTTGGCAAAAGCTGAAAATCTTATAGAGAGTGATTTTCAGCATTGGGGTTCAACACATGAGTTTCGATCGTATGAAAGCGACCGCTAATTGTCTATTTAGTAGGGTTTCATCGATTGACTGCGATTTTTAATTTCTTGGAGTAAGAGAAAAGCGTTAACTAAAGCCATACTTACTTGCACTTAAAAAATACACAGTTGTCCAAATAATTGGGCAAACCTTAATAAAATTGCATTGGTTGAGCAGGTTCTAATTTTGTAAGGTGCGTCGCTACGGCTAATGACTGCTGATTAATTTTGTCAGGTGCGTCGCTCCGAGATTGTTGATTTTTTTAGGGATTGTTGATGGAGCCGCACCCTACCGCCAACTGATTAATTTTGTCAGGTGCGTCGCTCGGAGATTGTTAATTTTTTTGAGGGATTGTTGATAGCGACGCACCCTACGACCAACTGTCAACTGTCAACTGTCAACTGTCAACTGTCAACTGTCAACTGTTTTCATGCCTGCATCACCACTCGTTCTGGGAGAGTGACAATAAAAGTTGAACCTTTACCGTCCTCGCTTTCGACGCTAATTTCGCCGCCGAGAATTTGACACAAACGCTGGCTAATTGTCAATCCCAAACCCGTGCCGCCGTACTTCTTAGTAGTCGAAGCATCAGCTTGAGTAAACGGTTTAAATATCTGCTCTAATTGCTCGTCTGTCATCCCTATCCCAGTATCGCTGACTCTAAAAATTAAAAGTTGAGAACTGTAGTTTGAACCTGAGTTAACATCATTATTTTTATTTCTTTTCGTCGGTTTAGGTTTGGCATTTTTAATTCTTTCGACGCCGATCGTAATCACGCCTTTTTCGGTAAATTTTGCAGCATTGCTGAGCAAATTGAGGAGAATTTGTCGGACTTTCGGTTGGTCGGCGTACATTGTGCCGAGTTCGCCTTTTGCTTGCAGCGCTAAAGCATTGCCTTTTTTCTCTACTAGCGGTTGAGCCGTAGTCATCACTTCTTCAATCATCGTCGCCACATCGAAATTTTCTAAATAAAGCGTCACATGACCTGCTTCTATTTTAGAAATATCGAGAATGTCGCTGATCATGTCGAGCAAATGTTTGCCGGCGGTTTGAATTTTTTCTAAGTCGGGGAGAAAGTCTTCGGAACCGGAATCTTGAGCATCTTCTTGCAGCATTTCGCTGTAGTTGATGATGGCGTTGAGGGGGGTACGCAGTTCGTGGCTCATGTTGGCGAGAAATGCACTTTTCGACCTGTTGGCAGCTTCGGCTGCTATTTTTGCTTCCTGCAAGTCTTCTGTGTATTCCGCTACTCTTTGGATCAATTCGTTGATCGAAACTGCCAGCACTCCTACTTCGTCCGAGGTAGTAACTGGTACTTGCAGGTCAAAGTTCGATTCTTCTGTGACTCGCTGAGTGATGAGGGTGGTGGCTTCGAGCGGTCGGGCGATCGCCCTGCTGGTGTATGCTGCAAGTACGGCTGCGATCGCCGCCGATACCAGCAGAGAGCAACCCAAAATCAGAGTTCCGAGTTTTTCTGCTTGCTCGTAGGTTCTAAATGCCTCGTCTGCTTTGTCCCGAAAGCTGCTGGCTAGTTTGGCTGAATCCTGCGAAAACTGTTCGAGTTTCGCAGCGTTGCTCCCCGTGGCGAAATTATTCAAGTTCTGCTGGAATAAGAGCCGCTGCTGCGGATTCAAACCAGATAACTTCGCATTCCCCAGCAGTTTCTGGACTTCTTGGAAGTAAGCTTCTACTGTTTTGCTGTTGGTTTTGGCGAACTCTTGAATCTCTTGATAATCTGTTGCAACACTCGAATTAGAAGTCTGCGCTTGGCTTTGCAGTTGTTCTAGCTGTCCGCTCATCTGAGCAACCCGAGTCAGAAAGTCCGAACGTTCGCGATCGAAAATTTGCGGTTTGGCCGTCAAATTCAGGAGCAATAGCTGGTGAATTCTGACTTCCTGGGCGGTATTATTCAGATTGGTCAAGATTTCGGCTTTATCTCGGTCGATCGTTAGTTTTTCTCTAACTTGCTGTTTTTCATAGGATTCTACTCCCCGTCCGACCACTGCACCTAAAATGGCAGTACCAACGACCAAGGCGTATCCGCAGCCGATTTTATGCCTGATACCCAAGCGGCCCAACAGACTTTTCATCCCTATTTGAGGAGTTTTATGCAGTTGATTTTTCAAGGCGAAGGTTAAAGACATGGGGAATGTACTCGTCACCCAAAGAGGCACTCTCTATATTCTAATTGATGCTTGCCTAAGGGTAAATAAAGTTCTGGTTTCGACCGTGATTTCGGCAGTTATGGGGTCTTTGCATGGTTCCACAGCGCCATCTGCTTGACAGTTTGGAGAAGTTATGGTTAACGAATTGTAGCAGATGTTGAAGGAACAACGACGAACAACCAAGAAGCAACAAGCAAGACAAGTGTTGCAGCCCTTGCCTTGACAGGGCTAGCTCAGTGCAGCCCAAAGGCAGCAGAAAGGAAACCGAAGAAAGAAACCATCAAAGCCCGGGTTTGAGGAATTAACAACATATAATTAGTAGCGAGTTATAAGTTGCAAGTTGCCAGTTAGATTTGTGATTAAAGGCTCAACTCTACTGGCCACTCACAACTTACGATCGCTGTTTTTCTACTGGCAAAGTTGAAATTGTGCTATGTCAGCAGGAAGTTTTGAAGCATTAGGTATGCTAGCAGAGGCAGGAACGAAGATCCCCATCCCAAAACTGCAACCCTCTGCCTTGGTGCATTCCCCAGGCTTGGCAGTGATTTGATATTCACCTTGGGATGGAGGAGTAAAAGAGATTGACACCAGTTCGCCGGTCTTTTGACTCGCACCGATTTCCTGGCCACTGGCATCCTTGAGAGTTAGGTTTAAATCCTGGCAATTTCCGTCGCAAG
The DNA here is from genome assembly GCF_036700185.1 of Microcoleus sp. BM001215392. NCBI lineage: Bacteria > Bacillati > Cyanobacteriota > Cyanophyceae > Oscillatoriales > Microcoleaceae > Microcoleus > Microcoleus sp. BM001215392. The sequence goes on from NZ_JAUBOJ010000041.1 coordinate 16,808, forward strand.
TGGCAACAAAAGTATACTCAGTATCTGGGTGCAGCGTGGCTCTAAAAGGAGATGAAACTTGCTTGCGAACAGTGCCTATTAATGGCCAAAATACCAATTTCTGACCGTTGCTTTTGCGCTGTTCAAATTCATTTTTTAATCGACAAGTAACAGTTTTTTGCTCGTTGGTCAGTTCTTGAGCAATAGCATTTCCTACAATAGCAGTACCCAGCAGCAGTGCAATTCCAGAAATAACCAGATGTTTGATATTCATTGATGTCCCCTTAAAATAATTTGTGGGTGATTGCAATAGACCGCTTTTGTCAGCAGTCTATTGATTTATCTGGAGCCTATCACATTTGTTGACTTTTCCCAAAAAAGCTCTGCTCAAAATGCGATCGAACTCATCTCTTGCCGGTGATGAATCTGGCATCAGTCGAGTTGAGATTTCAGATTTGAGATACTTCGGCTTCGCTGTACAAGTTTGAGATTGACTTGGAGCATTGAATCTGGGAGCTTTAACAGGAGCCTAAAACTTGGGGAACGACACGAATGAATTCGGGGGCTTGTATGCGTTTTTTGGCGACTCAGCTATCGCCCAAACTCCACAGATAGCCGATACTAGGAGCAGCACCCCGTCCTCGTTGTATTGTACTAAATTACGATGCTCGTCATCGGTGTTTAGAAACAGAGTTTATCAAATTGCAGATCGAGGTTAGGATATTCTGCGTTAACAACATAATTTTGCTGGTGTCAATATACACATCGGTTGAAACTTTTTGCTATAGCCTCAATCGCAAAAAAGGAGTACACCGAAACCTATGTTGCTAAGCTTTTTAAGTTTAATTGAGTAAATCATTTACCCTGTAATACCACCTCCTTTGTTATTCATCCCCGTTATAAGTGGTAGGGTACGTCGCTATGAGATATCTCAATAGCAACGAGAGTTGTTCGTGGCGACGCACCCTACATTTACTAATGACGGATGACTAATGACTAAGGACTAATGACTAAGGACTAATGACTAAGGACTTCATTTATCGCTGTGCCGAAAATTCCAAGCAGGTACAAACTTAGAATCTCCCCAAACACCGCGGCGATTTTTCTTGGCTTCAGCTTCCGCTTCTTTCACAATACTTGCACTCGGACAATTTTTTAAATAGGGAGTATAAACCATTGCTAATCCTTCGCGCAGCAAAACTTCTTGAGCAAATGTGCCATTTGGCAAGCGAACCTCGCTAACTTTACGGCCGTAGCGGTCAGTATCGGTGACTGTCAAAACGACGCGACCGCCCCCTTGTTTGACGAGCTGCTGCATTCTTTGCTGGGCTAAATTGCCCCACTTGAACTGATTTTTATCGGCTGCTTTTTTGCTGTTTTTTTCGGAGTTTTTGTGGGCAATTTCCGGTGCATCTACGCAGGCAAAACGCACTTTAATATCTTTACCGGCGGCATCGCTGGCGACAAGAGTATCGCCGTCGCTGACTCGTTTGACAGCATAATTGTTGGGCGGTAGCTTTTGCGGACAGCCGGTGAGTAGGAAAAGCAGAGCAACTGCACTCAAGCTGGCGATCGTAGGGGAAAGGGCAATTTTATTTTGGCTCATAGTTTTCTTTTTTTTATTTAGTTTCCATCCAATTTTGCCCTGCGTGGATGTCAACTATCAGGGGTACGCTAAGCGGCAGAGCATTTTCCATCGCCGTTCTAATTTTGGGCTGCAATTCTTCCCATTCATCGGGAGGTACTTCAAATATTAATTCATCGTGAACTTGCAGCAGCAGCCGCGCCTGATAGTTTTGCAAAATTTTGTCTACCTCAATCATGGCAAGTTTAATGATATCAGCACTAGAGCCTTGAATGGGAGCGTTGGCTGCGGCGCGCAAAGATTGGGCGTCATCTCTGCTGAGAGATTTAAGTCTGTCGGAGTGAATGTCTTGGGGATTGCGGCCTTTTAAGTCGAGGATGCTTTCGCTCTGGAAATTCAAGTAGCGGCGGCGACCTAGTATAGTTGAAACGTAGCCTAGGGCGATCGCCTCTTTTTTTACGTGCTCCAAAAATTCAAACACCTTACTGTAACGCTCGTTAAATCGCTTAATAAACTCTTTGCCGTCTGCTGCGCTTTTACCCATCGATTTGCCAAACTTAATCGCCCCCATACCGTAAACTACCCCAAAATTAATCGTTTTGCCAAACCTGCGCTCGTCGGGAGTTATTTCTTCCTTTTCAAATAACAGTTGAGCCGTGACGGTATGCACGTCGCGGTTATTTTGGTAAGCTTCGATTAACACGGGTTCTTGACTCAAATGAGCCAAAATTCGCAGTTCAATTTGAGAATAGTCAGCCGACACCATCAACCAGCCCGACTCTGGTAAAAAAGCCTTGCGAATTTGCCGCGAAAACTCGGTACGGATGGGAATATTTTGTAAATTTGGATTGGAAGAAGAAAGCCTTCCCGTACCAGTTGCAGCTTGGTTGAAATCTGTATGCACTCGCCCGGTATCCGCACGCACCAACTGCGGCAAAGCATCGACGTAAGTTGACTTTAATTTGGATAATGTTCGGTGTTCCAATAAATCGTCTACAATCGGGTGGTCTCCTTGCAATTTATCCAAAACAGCGGCATCTGTAGAGTATCCCGTTTTGGTTTTGCGAGACTTTTTCTGAAACTGTTCGGGGATTTTTTCTAACAAGATTTCGCTGAGCTGTTTTGGCGAACCTAAATTAAACTTTCTCCCGGCTGCTTCATAGGTATTTTCTTCGAGTTGGGCTAATTTAATTTCTAGCTCTTGCGATAGGGTATTGAGATAAGCTGAATCAATGCGAATGCCGCAGTATTCCATTTCAGCTAAAACTGGTTCGAGGGGCTGTTCTACTTCCAGCAGTAACTCATGCAAAGTTTTTCCGGGAAAGCTACCTTCATCAGCTCGATTTAATTCGGCTCTAAGTTTGTTTACTAACCCAAATGTGGTGTGAACATCCATGCCGCAGTAGTTGGCTACTTCGGGGATGCTGATGTCAGCAATTGTTTTGTTTTTCGGTACTAATTCATTGTAACTTTTGGCGACAATGTTTAAGTATTTCCTTGACAATTCGCTGAGACTGTGGCTGGTTTCTGGGTTGAGTACGTAACTGGCTAGCATGGTGTCAAATACGACTCCTGCTAGTTTGATTCCTTGACAGCGCAGGATCGATCGATCGAACTTAGCATTTTGCAGCGCCTTGGGATAATTCTCGCCTTCCAAAATCGGGCGCAAAGCATTTAAAACCGTGGCTTTGTCCAAGTTTGTGCCCGTTTTGTGTCCCGTGGGAATGTAAGCTAAATCTTGTTCGCCGGTTCCCCAACAGCAGCCGATTCCGACTAATTCGGCGTCTCGCGGTTCTAAGGCGGTGGTTTCGGTATCCCACGCCACGGGCGAGGCTTTGTCGGTGTGGGTTTGCAGGAGTTGAATTAATTCATTTAACTGTTCGGTTGTTTGAATGATTCGCGGTTTGATTGGTAGTTGGTTTTCTTGCTGGGCGGCTTTGGTGTCATCAGGACTCCAAAACCATAAGGCGTCTGCTTCTCGATCGTCAGAAGTTGCAGGCGATGCCTTTATTGAATTATCAGTATTACTTGGCTGTTCAGAGATTGTAACTTCTTTGGTTGATTCTGCTTCTTCGTGCTTAGTTATTACTTCTTTCTGCTCTTCTACACCACCGAAGCGCTTTTGAATTTGTTTGACTTTGGTTAAAAATGTTTTAAATTCCAACTTTTCCAGCATCGGAATCAATGCTGCTTCGTCAAAACCTTTAAGCTGACAATCTTCTAAGTTGATTTCTAGGGGAACGTCTTGAATAATTGTCGCCATGCGCTGAGAATGATAGGCTGCTTCTTTGCCTTCTTCTAGCTTTTTCTTGGTGGCGCCTTTAATTTCGTCGATCGCAGCATAGATGCCGTCGAGGGTATTGTAAGCTTCCAATAATTGCAGGGCGGTTTTGTCGCCGATGCCTTTGACTCCGGGAATGTTGTCGGATTTGTCGCCGCAGAGGGCTTTGTAATCTATTACTTGTGCTGGTATAATACCGAGTTTTTCTTTGACTGCTTCCGGGCCGTATGCTTGGGATTTGCCTTTGCCCGATCGCCTGAGTTCATCCGTGCTCAAGTACAATACGCTGATGTGTTTCTCGGTGTCTACTAATTGAAACAAATCTCGATCGCCCGTGAGGATTTTAACCGCATAACCCGCGGCGCTGGCTTTATTCGCCAAAGTTCCCAAAACATCGTCGGCTTCGTAGCCGGGAGCGGTGACTGCTGGTAAATTGAGATAGCCCAGGAGTTCTTGCAGGTTTTTGAGATCGGGGATAAAATCTTCGGGTGTTTCGGCACGACCGGCTTTGTAGGTTTCGTCTGCTTCGTGGCGAAAAGTGGGCGTGGCGAGGTCAAAGGCGATCGCCATGTACTGGGGGTCGTGGGCCGCCATAACTTCCAGCAGAGACTTGAGAAAGCCAAAACAGACGCTGGTGGGAATGCCTGTGGTAGTTCGCAAGCCTCCGTCTCGACTTTTGGCAAAGGCGAAGTAGGAGCGAAAGGCCAGGGAGTGGCCGTCAACTAAGATGAAGGTGGGAGGTTGATTTTCCGACACTGACACAGATTGCACGAAACTATTTTCTCATTGTAGCTACTGAAAATCTCTAGTTTTTTGTCAAATGGGTTGTCGTGTTTCTCAGTCTGCCGCAGCAAAATGCGCCATCTGGTCTGCGTGTGCCTTCACGAACGACGGGCGTGCCGTGGCGCGCACAACATAGTCACGACAGGCGGGATATGTTGCCAGCCCGTCGAATCGATCGACCCTTACCCACATCCTTTCAACTATGCTCCCACCAATAATCTCAATTATTTCCCTACAGACTATCTCGGAAGTACAAGCCCAGTCCTTAAAACGCAACATCCGCAGCAATTTCCTGCCAGCGAGTAGCCAAATCCTCCGCAGTAGAAATTTCAACAGCAGCAAGGTTTAATGGATAGTCCACATTGTCGCGCTCGACCCAGCGTGCGGCTGTAAATTGACCATTGCTTGCCCTTAATATAAATCCAGACTCTCGGCATTCTGGAGAAGCAAGATATAACACTCCAGGGGCTACCTGATCGGGTCGCAAATCCTCTGGCTGATCTTGTACATTCCACATCCGCGTTTTGGCTACCGGCGAAATCGCATTAACGAGAATTCCATGCTCTTTGCCTTCAACCGCGAGCACGTTCATCAGACCTATCTGTGCCATTTTCCCCATCGCGTAAGGAGCAAGACCACTGAGTGCATATTGCTGATAAATAGCTCGATCCGAAGTCGTCAGCACGATCCGTCCGTAGTTCTGCTGCTTCATAATCGGAAAGGCGGCTTGAGCCAGCCATGTTGGTGCCTCTAAATTAATACTGATGGCGCGCTGTAGAAAATCAGGCGTTAGTTCTTGCACTGACTGATAGGCAACCCATCCCGCATTGTGGATCAAGATATCGAGGCGGCCAAACTTCGAGAGCGTAGTTTCCACTAGGCTTCGGCAGTTATCTCTACTATCAAGGATTACGTTGCTTGGGAACGCAACTCCACCTGCTTCTCGAATCCTGCTTGCAGCATCAGCCGCTACGTTCGGATCAAATCCGGTTCCATCTTTGTTAACGCCTGTGTCATGTATAAGGACTCGCGTTCCTCTTTCCGCAAGCAGGTGGGCATAGGCTGCCCCTAAACCTCGCCCGCTTCCAGTAATAATAGCTACTCGATCGTCAAGTCGAATCATTTACTTTCTCCTGACTTAAATACGGTCTCCCTTCCACGTCCATTTCTTTTCGCTTCACCGACAAAAATACAGCAGATTCCAGGTTTGTGAAGTACAGTGGCAATTATTGGCAAACTAGCTACTGAGGTAGATACACAATCTTATGTACCATATATACATGGAATATGCTGTATCTCAATTTATAGCATTTCTACATACCCTTCTGTTCCATTCACCCGGATTCTCTGTCCGTCTTCGATCAGCTTGGTAGCATTTTCTACTCCCACAACTGCTGGTAAACCATATTCACGGGCGATAACCGCACCATGAGTCATCAGTCCACCAACTTCAGTGACTAGACCTTTTATGGATACAAACAAAGGTGTCCAGCTAGGGTCAGTAAATGCGGTGACTAATATATCTCCAGCTTCTAAATCTGCATCTTCCATGTTTAAGATGACACGTGCGCGCCCCTCGATAACGCCGGAAGAAACAGCTAGACCAACAATCGCTGCGGCTGGGAGATTTTCTCGTTTGTACTCACCTGCAACGATCTCACCATCAGACGTGAACACACGCGGAGGAGTTAGTTTTTGATATAATTTGAACTCGTCTTTTCGTTTGCTGATAATCTGGCAATCCAGTTTATTTGTGCGGACAACTTCGCGAAGTTCTTCAAAAGTGAGATAGTAGATATCTGATTTTTCATTAATAACGTTGGCTTGTACGAGTTGTTCAGCTTCTTTCAGCAAAGTTTGTTTGTAAACGAAGTAGCGACTTACTATGCCGTATTTTGGATATTCACGATAACCGATGAGATTCCGAACCAGGTCGATCGTTCGTTTGGTTTCTTTGGCTTTTTGTTCGCCATCCGGTAATTGCTGCAACCGCTCTAATAACTCTTGTTCCTTTTTCAGCGCTTCCTGGCGTCCTTGCTCAAATTTGCGATCGCTGGCACCAGGCTCAAAGTTTTTGATATTATTGAGTATCATGGGAACAAGTGTCATTGGTTTTTCACTCCAACGAGTTCTGGTAATATCGATTTCTCCGGCACATCGCATTCCGTATTTGTTAAGAAAAGCAGAGATAGCGTCTTGAGTTTCCTGTCCGCCCTCAAACTGAATTAGTTCATCCAAAAAGTTATCATCTTTTGTATGTTTTAAATACTCAATAACTTCTGGATAAGGACGAATCGCATCTGCAACATCCAATAGCGCTAGACCCATGGACGAAGTAATATTGTTGGGCGCAGATTGAGCAAGCGTGTCTGCTGCATTTTTCTCACCTAACCATTCGCTCATTTTTTCATTAATCCAGGATGCAGCATTCATCCCAGTCATAATCACACCAAAACTCTGCGGATCGGAGTTGGTCTTCTTTAATTGCTGGATATCTTCCAGGATAAAATCAAACAGATCCGATCCTGATTTCGTTTGGATGTTTTGTTTTAACGCTTCGATCGAGGTTTGGCTCTGTTGAATCAAATCAGCAACAATCGCTGGATCGTAATCGTTTAGTGTTTGATAATTTGCGGGTGGCGCGCCTTGATTGCTTTTACCAGAATCTGATTCTTCTCGATCGTCCGGTAACGATTTTATAAAATTTTCCCGCTCTATGATGGTTGTAAGTGCGTCTTTTATGAGCGGATCTGATTTTCCCAGGACATTTACTAAAGTTTCTCTGCCCGCAGGTGAAGCCAGCATCGGTGTAACATCAACAAACAACCTTCCACCAGCAGTACGCATGAGTGCCTTAGTAGTTAACAGGAAAAAAGACAATCCCAATGGTTTCATAGCATCGGTCATCATTTGTTGATGACCGACCGATACATAGACGTGATTTTCTCGATCGTGCGCTTCAGGAATCGGGAATAAAGTAGTAATTGGGCGGCTCTGCACAATATAAAATGTATCGTCAACCAAACACCATTCGATGTCCTGGGGGCTGCCGAAATGTGCTTCGATCTTTCTGCCCGTGCGATCGAGCTGTAAAATCTGCTCGTCCGTCAGGGCTTGCTTATTCTGCAACTCAGGCTCAATCTCCTGTGCTTTCGTACCGCCATCTTTTAAGGCATAAATAGCCAGTTTCTTGGTGGATATCTGCTTATCGATCGCCTTGCCGTTACACACTTTATAGCTATCAGCATTCACCAGGCCGGAGACCAAGGCCTCACCAAGTCCGAAGCTGGCATCAATGGATAATACTTTCCGATTAGAAGTGACGGGATCGGCAGTAAATAAAATGCCTGCCACCTGCGGGAAGACCATCTTCTGAACAACTACAGACAGGTGGACTTTACGGTGATCGAAGCCGTTTTGTATCCGGTAAATTACCGCACGATCCGTAAAAAGGGAAGCCCAACATTTATTTATGTGCTGATAGATTGCTTCCTTTCCGATAATGTTCAAATACGTATCCTGTTGGCCTGCAAAAGAGGCCGTCGGTAAATCTTCCGCAGTTGCGCTCGATCGTACTGCACAGGCATTTTTTTCTCCCAGCCTGGAGAGGAAGCGGGCGATCTCTTCATTAATATCTTGAGGAATGGCTATCGCTTCGATGAAAGAGCGAATCTCACCGCTAAGTTCACCGATTTTATGCCGGTCTTCTACTTTTAGAAGCGATAACCGATCGAGTAATTCGTGAATCGACGACGTTTCCCCAATGATTCTTTTAAAGGCGACCGTAGAAATACAAAAGCCATCCGGTACGAGGACTCCTTGAATCTTGGAAAGTTCCCCCAAGTTTGCGCCTTTACCCCCAACAAGCATGAGTTGTGTTTTGTCAATATCCTGAAAACCGAGTACAAAGGAACTCATCCTTTTCCCTCCTTTAGCAATTCATACTTTGGCAATATTGCGATCGCTTGTTAACATAATATATCGATCTCTCATCGAAGGTAGTCGATCGTGGCGATTTTATCTACCAGCCCTCAACACCTGTTCGGCCGTCAGTTTTAAGTCTGGGAAGGTTGGAGAGACGATAGTTCGATCGCCCCGAAGCTGCTGAATTTCATACTCGCCATCCACCAGAATGCAGATCGACAATGTGGGCTGTTTGGGTTTGCCAATGTGTCGAATCCCACCCAAAGCGGCGCAGTCAGCAATCCAATATTCGGCAATCCCTAACGCAGCATAGTCTTCTACCTTACGAGCATAGTCATTCTGCCAATTGCTGCTGACGACTTCAGCGATAAACTTAATCGAACTGCCTTGCGTCAGAATTGATTGTTCTGGCCATAGCACTTCATTCACCAATTCTGTCCGATCGACCACCGCAATGTCCGGTCGAAATGCTGTCATATTAGTATTAGGAGGGCGTAAGAGTCCCCGTTGCAGGACAAACCAGGGTAAGCCTGCTCCGTCGATTTGGACATTCAGTTTGCGATCGATAAACGCCGCAACTTCTTCGTGTAGGCCTGTTGGTTCCAAATCGAATACCTCTCCATCGATCAGTTCATAGCGGTTATCGCCACCATACCGGGCGAGAAACTCATCAAAGCTGAGTGGCTTCTGTTGTATTGGTTGGTCAATCGCAATGGTCATAGGTCAACTTAGCCCGATCGATGCCTTCAGTCTATCAGATCGAATTCGGGAAGCATATTATGCAAAAAGATTTAGTGCGTAAGTCCTGACAGATTTATTAATCCTTTTTGAGCAGCCAAGCATTTTCGGTGGCCGCGCATATTCCTTTCAGTCCACCTGGTATGGATCTGCTTTCAAGAAGCTTTAAATTATAAGCATCTTTATAGTGTCGATTTACTTCATCACTATCAACCGAAAAAGGGGGCCCGTTCATCAGGCTTCGATCGTATTCCAAGCTAATCATTAACTGCTCGGCTGTGTCTGTAATTTCTAACAAATGTTTTGCATATCTATTTCTCACTTCTTCCGGCAAAGCGATCAAAGCTGCTCGGTCATAAATTGCATCGACACGGCCAAGAACTTCATGAGATAAGTCAAAAATATCACCAACGAATATGTCGATGTTTGTCGCACTATAGCGTGAGACGTTACCAAGTTTTGATATTTTTGGCTCTAATCCAAGTCCTAGGAACAGATGCTCGATCGCGAGTTGGCTCAACTCTGCTCCGGCGACACGATACCCTTGAGAAAGCAACCAGGCAATATCCAGAGTTTTGCCACATAAGGGTAAAAATACACGACTCTCTTCGACCAATTTAAGTTCTTTGAAGTATGCAACCAATACAGGATTGGGCTTGCTTGCGTGAAAGGCTATCTCATTCTTTTCCCACTTTTGGAGCCAAAAATCTGTATCCATACTGTTTCCTATTAACGATCTACTTACACGCAACCTTGAGCATCACCCGTCGCAGGCAACCTTCATACTCAATCAGAATATCCAACCCTAAGGTAGCATGGTGAAGGGCGATCGGCTGAATTCAGAGGTGATGCAGCGATCGCCCTAACCTACAAACGCTTCAACAGGCTGGATATTTGCCTAGCCGTAAATATCCCGAAACAAACAAGCTAAGAGGTCACTCCGGCTATGCAAAGATTTAGATTCTTAGGATTTATTATTGTTGTCTTTTGTGCAATCATTTCTTGGTCGATCGCAATTGCTCAGCCAAATCCTCAACCCCCACTCTGGCAAGTCTATCAACGCTCACTCAAATCAGCAAAATACGTCGATCTCACCCACACCATTACACCAACTATCCCGGTATGGGCGGGTTTTGGAAAGCCTAAATTTTCAGCTACGATTGCTCCGACAACGGGCAAAGCTTACACCTACTCCGCCGATGGCTTTGAAGCAACCCACTACGATTTGCCCACAGACCAACTAGGTACGCAACTCGATCCCCCAGCCCACTGGAATCCTGACTATCCTGCGATTGACGAGTTACCACCCACCTTTGCTGTTCGTCCGTTAGTGGTGATTCCGATTCAAGAGCAGGTGGCTCGCGATCCAAACTATGCTATACAAGTGCGAGATATTCTGAAATGGGAACGGCAACACGGCCAAATTCCGGAAGGATCTGTGGTGTTTGTCCGTTCTGATTGGTCGAAAGAATGGCCGAATCCTGAGTTGGCAACCCGTACCCAGTTTCCAGGTGTTTCGCTGGATGCGCTGCAATTTTTGCATCTAAAACGTAAAATTCTATTTCACGGTCACGAACCCCTCGATACAGATAGTACGCCGACGCTGGAAGGAGAAGCTTGGTTGCTCAGAAATGGCTATACTCAGGCTGAGGGAGTAGCCAATCTCGATCGAGTGCCGGAAACAGGAGCCTTAGTGACGATCGGCTATCCCAAATTTCAGGGGGGATTAGGTGGCTATGCCCGCTACATTGCCATCTGTCCGCCCGATTGGCGCTATGGTGTATCTGTGGGTCAACTCCCCGAAGCTCCGCTCGCCAAAGCAGCCAAACCCCTCCACTGGGATCGGCAACTCGGTGTACGAGTCCGATAAATAACCCATGCAAACAACAGCGAGGAATCAATCTTGAAAACAAGCTTGGAAATTAAAGGTGGCGATGCCCAAGCCTTATCTAAAATCTAAAATCGGCGGGCTGTGCAGCTTGCTTGAGAATAGTGGAAGATAAGAAGTACGATCGCCCATTTACCGCACTCGCGATCGAAGCCTATGGCTGACATTAATCGATGCTACGAAATCCTCGAAATTGAGCCTGGGGCTTCCCTAGAAGAAATTAAGCGCGCTTACAGGGATTTAGCCTTTGTGTGGCATCCCGATCGGTTTGCTCACAACGATCGCCTGCAACAAAAAGCCCAACAAAGATTAATAGAAATCAATCAAGCTTACGACGAGTTGGTGTTATTTCTCAGTCAGCCTCCACCGCAGGCGACCGACAAACAATCTCAGCAGCCCGCACCGCCGCCACCACCCGAAAAGCCGCCCGAAAAGCCACTGAGAAGGCGTTCTGCAAAATCAGCAGGCGCCAAGCCCGGTTCCCAGCGCACTCAAACCCGGCAAAAAAAAGCAGCATCCCACAAAATTCCCACTCCAAACAACCCGAAAAACCAGAAACGATTTACAACTCAAAATCGCCAAACGTGGGGGGGAAAAAAGCCATCTGGGCCCACCGCAGCCAGGGAAGCGCGACCATCTCAAAAATATCCCTACCTTACCGCGAACCGGAAAAAAGAATTTCCGACTCCATACTCCAAACCGCGGCCATCACAAAAATATTCCATGTTCCCTTGGGGGCCGCTGGCGATCGCCGTGGCGAGTTACGTTTTGACAGGCTACATTTTGACGAAATTTGACGCCCCAATGTGGATGTGGACTTTAATCTGGGGTGCGGATTGGCTGTGGGGCGCGATTTTGCTGGCGGAGGGCTCGGCTACGCCTAGAGTGTGGCTGGCGGCGTTGGTCTCTGCTGGTGCGGTCGGGGGGTCGATCGCCGGTTTTCAAGCTGGAGGAACGGTAACAGGGGCTGCTTGGGCGGTAGTTGGTGCTGGTTTGGGGGCGATCGCCAGTTCTGCCGCCGAGTCTCGGGCCGTGGCCGTAGTGTTGGCGGGGGCGGGAGTGACGACAGTGGTAGGATTGCTGGCGGGAACGGGTTCTGGGGATTGGGTGAGGGCAGGAGTGGTGGCCGTGTGCTGGGGGATTGTCGGTTTGACGTGCGGGCTGGTGGCGGAAGTAGGGGTGAATTCCCGGCGCCCCGTCGGCCTCTCAGGTGCGATCGGGCTGGGGATGGGGGCGTGGGCGGGCGCTTTGGCTGGTGCGGGTTCGGGCGCTTTGACTGGGGCCTTGGCGATCGCCGGATCTAAAACTGTTTACGGGGCTTGGGCGGCGACGGGAGTTATTGCTGGAGTTGTGGCGCGGATGGTAGCTGCTGAAAGGTCGATCGCCACTGGCCGCCAACTGTACACGTTTATTTTGTTAGTCGCTAGTTCCGGTTTCGGGCTGTGGTTGGGAAATTGGCTGGTTAGTCGATCGCATCTTTTTAATTAGTCATTGGTCATTAGTCATTAGTCATTAGTCATTAGTCATTAGTCATTAGTCATTAGTCATT
>NZ_JAUBOJ010000042.1:0-29204 GCF_036700185.1 Microcoleus sp. BM001215392
GACGGAAACTCGTACTTAAAGAGCGAGACTTTGATTCAAATCCCTCCGTGCTCATTTAAGTTGAAAAATAAATTTTTATCAGAGAGATGGGTCTCAAACCCCTTCTTAAGTGGCCGGCTTTTTGCCATTGTTAAGTAAAATAACAAATCCATCTTCTCAAATGAATATCGTAAAAAAAACAAATCAGACAAGATTTAAAAATCTACCCCTGGACTGAGAAAATCTACGCCCAAAACATTTTTGAGGAGATATGACGGGAGCACTTTTTAGCGTTTTCCGCAGTCAGCGAAAGGAACCCTAGCAATAGGGATATTTTGACAAAAATGTCTTAAGAATCCCCCTACCTTCATAGTCGGGGAGTATCAAAGCCTTGAGACTGAAATATAACTTATTTCGGAAAATTGGTAACGGGGAATCGCTGGCGCCTTTCTTGAAGGTAAAAACCTGATATTCGCAGAACCGGGCACACCTCATCGAGAGTGAGAACCGCTATATATTCGGCTTTTTTTATCGCCAATTATGAGAGTGATTGTTTGGGCGACGGTCTTAAAATACACCTTTAGGTATCGCTTGCACTGTACCAAACCAGGGGGTGCAAGCAGTACCTACCGCACCCTAAATCAGACTGACGACGCTCAAATACCGTCATCATCTTCACCTTGCACTCCTTGAAGAATCCGCGATAACTCACTCTTTTCATTAATCGTAATCCGAGTTGGAGAACCACTAATAATCCGTTCGTAACCCCGGAACGAATCTTTAATTTGCGGGCCTCTTTCAGTAATCGTGTATTCCCGAATCCCTTTATCGTGCCACGAACCGCGCATCTTAAACACATTAAGTGCCCGCGACATTTCCCCTCGAATCTCTACATACTGAAGCATGATAATCGTGTCAGTAATTGTAGAAATATGAGAGTCAGTAATCGAATGAGAACCCATAAACTGGTCGCTGGTATTCGTGAAAAAGCCAGTAATTTCTTCCTGCTTCGCAAAACCAGTCACCCCAATCACAAATTGCCTGAAAGCATTATTGCTGACACCCCTAGCTAAAGCCGACAGCGAGTCGATCGCAATTCGAGAAGGTTTGAACTCAGCAATTTCTGATTTAATCGTCTGCAAATGGTCTTCCAAACCCGCAGATTCCGGGTAAGTACACAGCAGTTTCAGCAGTCCTTTTTGTTCCATTTCCTCAAAATCAATGCCCCAAGAATAAGCATTGCGGAACAACTGAGCCCGCGACTCTTCATAGGCAAACAGCAGGGCCCGATTGCCGTTCATACAAGCATTCTGCAAAAATTTGCTCACCAACAGAGTTTTGCCGGTTCCCGTCGCACCCGTCGCCAAAATAATCGAGTCTTTGAAGAAACCGCCGCCGCACATCTCGTCGAGAGTTTTATCGCCGGAAGAAACCCGCACGTTAGAAGACTTTTGAGTTAATCGCATCGCCCCTAATGGGAAAATATTAATGCCGTCATTGGTCATAGTAAAAGGATATTCGCCCTTCATATGAGTTGTACCGCGCAACTTCAAAATTTCGATGGTGCGCCGGCGGCGTTCGCCTTCTAAAACATTGCGAACAATTACTACATTATCCGACACAAATTCTTCCACTCCAAACCGCGCCACCGGGCCGTATTCTTCCACCCGTTCGGTAGTCATAACTGTAGTTGCGCCTACTTGTTTGAGGCGCGCAACTAAGCGAAATATTTCTCGGCGCACCACCGATGCAGCTTCGTACTGCTGAAATACGGCTGTCACCGAATCTATAGAAACGCGCTTGGCTTTGTACTTGCGAATGGCGTACTGAATCCGCTCGATCAAGGCAGATAGATCGAAGTTTCCTACGATATCCTGACCTTCTGGATCGGGGGAAGCATCCAAAATAAATAACTTGCCTTCAGCGATCAATCGTGCCAAATCCCAACCAAAACTGCAAGCATTTTTAATAATATCTGTGGGAGATTCTTCAAAAGTTACGAGCACTCCCGGTTCGTCAAAATGGGTGATTCCGTTATAGATAAATTGTACGGCAAATAAAGTTTTACCCGTTCCTGACGTGCCGCTGACTAGGGTGGTTCTGCCTACTGGCATCCCGCCGTGACTGATGTCATCGAAACCCTCAATCATGGTGCGAATTTTTTCAACGCCTGCTGTTACTAATCCTTCTGGTTGCACCGTTTGACTAATTTCATTCATGTCGATTTTTGTCAACTCTCAGTATTCTTTAGTTATCAGTCATTAACCGCAGCCCCTGAGCCTTTATACCCAGCTTGTAGTTGGGGATATTGCTCAATAACTAATGACTCCTGGCTAACGATCCCGTCCAAAAACGGATACTTGCTTCCCGAAAACATTCGTGCAGGGATTCATTTTTTTGACCCAACGACCGGCTTCCTTCTAGTTGCTTAGGCTTGCTTAGGCTTGCTTAGGCTGCGCTTTTGGGACAAGACGCTTGGGGGGCAATGCCCTAGTTCAAGCCCGAGATCGATCTGGTGAGTAAAAAATCTAAAATCCTTTGAAAATCGCGATGGCGCCCCAGTCTAAAATCTCAAATCGACTGACTGTCACCTGATTATCTTATGAATTCAGGTCTTCTTCGCGAAGTTCTTCATAGAGCAAATCTAATCCTATCAGAACTTTCTCGCGATCGGACAAATCACCAATAATTTTTCGCACCGGGGGCGGCAGGATTTTCGCCAGCGTTGGGGTTGCCAGAATTTTGTCCTCTTCTGCTAGCTGAGGATTTTTTAGAACGTCTATCACTTTCAGGGCGTAGACTCCTTGAAATTCTTGTTCGAGGATGTCTTTGAGGGTTTTCAAAGCTCGTACTGAGTTGGGAGTATTCCCTGCAACGTACAGCTTGAGAACGTAGGTTTTCTTCAGAGGACTCATGAACTTTTTGAAATCGTTAGTAGTAGTTGTCAGATGTTAGTTGTAGTTGTTATTTTTGTTTAATGAACCGATCTTTGTTATTTTATAATAATTTCTGCCTCGCGCGCTCCCTGCCGAATGGCTTCTGTTTTCTTGTTGGTTAAATTCTACCTTCTACCTTCTTGTTTCTTAAGTTCTATTGTTTGACTTCTACTCTCTTGCTAGAGTGGGTTCTTTCGGAATCGATCGCCTGTACATCTCGCAGAGATGAGCGATCGCGTCAATCAGAGTCAAGCGGTAGTCCAGCAATATTTCCTCGCTGCGCCCTTCTAATTTTAGCTGTTTGGCAAATTCGTCCATCAATTCCATGTGAATTTCTACAACTTGAGTCACAGGAACATCAGCAAAAAAAGCTAAATTCACAAATTCATCTATTTGATTGTTGACCGCAGTATCTTCAGAAAAATAATGTAAAACGATGTCGCGGTAACTTGATTTTAGTTGCTCCAAAAACTTTTGCTTATCAGGGCCCGACAGATTTCGCAAAAAAATCTGGGAATTTCTTTTATAATACACGCCTAAGTATCCTAATCGCTCCCGTAATTTTTCCGCAAGCCGCCGCTGCTGTAGCTGGAGCAAACTTTGAGCAGTCAATTGGGCTGTCGCATCTACCGTTGCAGATTGGTCGTTCACCGGAAAGAGAGTTGAAAGTTTGAGAAACTGCGCGATCGCCCGATCGATATTTTCACCTATGGATGTCGATTTACCGACTGACAGTTGCACCTCCGCAGGGTGGTAAAAAAAAGTACAACTTTGCTCTTGACTCGCATAACTGGTGCTGGACGGCTCCTCCAAACTATCGGCAAGTTGTGCTTCTCGCCTGCCATTTTCTGCTAATGGCGAAAAAATTACCGCAGGCAAAAATATCGATCGTTCTTGCAGCTTGCTCAGAACCGATCGCCCATCCCCATCTCCATCTACCTCACAAACCAAACAATCTAGGTGATAATTGTGTTTGAGGAATCCCCAAAAATCCACCGCCGACTTGATGTGCGTTAAGCTATAGCGTTCGCCGCTCAACAGCTCGATCGCCGATGCTGCTATTTTTTCAGAGCGGACAAAAATACCGATCGACAGTTGGGGAAGCAAACCTGTAGGTGAACCGCCCAAGTTACCCGAAAGTGCTGGCTCGCTCAGAGTTGATATCTCCTTTACAAAAGACTTAACATTTTTAACTCATTTCAACATTTATTGTAAACAATCTTAACCCCAAAAATTACTCCCAGGTTGTAACACAGGAATAATCAAATTGTACTCCCGGGCAGGAATGTCAAGCACCCTAAGCCTGATTTCTGCAATTAAGCTTAAGCCTTAAAATAATTGCTAGTAGCCTCAAATCAGGTGCAGGCATCGAACTCGCTCTGCTCGGTGCAGATTTCGGCGAAGCGGGGAACTGATATAAAACAATGAAGATACAAAAATCGGCAGCTACATTGGGTATCAAAAATATTACTGCTATTAATAGCAGACTTTCAGGTTTGTTATGCCAACCACCAGTCCCAGTCTCAAGAACTTTATCGAGCCAGTGCCGCTATGCCTACCCACGGCGGCGCTAGAATCTCTGCGGTCAATTTTCAGCTCGTGTAACTGCGATCGAGTCGCAGTAGTCAACGAACAGCTACAGCCCCTGGGATTGGTTTACCTCCGCAGCCTTTGGGATTGTGGAGCCGATCGCACAAACGACTGGCAACAACCTTTGTCAGAAAGCCAGATCGCGATCGAGCCGCTCACGACAGTATCGGCTGCTCTGAGCATCAGCGAATTCTGGCAATATCTGCAAACAAAGGAACTTAACACCGCTCAAGAGAGCAAAACCATCGGCGGTTTCTCGAAAAGCCCGATCGGACTGACAGATGCCAGCGGTCAATTTTTAGGACTGCTAGACAGCCAGAGCCTGCTGCACTTCGCCGCACTTAACAGCAGCTTGACTTCGCCGCCAACAGCAGTCAAAGAAATCGAATTAATGCCCGTTTCCGAAGCCATCGCCACCGCCCTAGGAGCTCAAGTGCGCTTTCTAGAAGCAGGATTGAAACCCTCGGAAAACCTCAATTCCCTAGTCGAACTGCTGGAAAAACTGCCCCTGCCGCTGAGATTGCAAACCCCCACCGGACAAATAGTCAGCCAAAACGCAGCGTGGCGGATTTTGCTGGGAGCAGGCCCAGAACCAATTCCAGAACCAGCAGCAAGTTTGGGCCCCCACTCTGCCCACAAACCAAGCCATTTAACAACCGAATACAAGAGCGTGCAGCTATCGGCCGCCAGCAAAGAGTGCAGGAGCCTGGTAGGAGCAAGTCGATCGTCGGGCGATCGCGATTCCACCGCAGCCACCAGTTGTCCCCTACCCCTGTACGCTGCCGCCTCCCCATCCACCTTAACCGCTCCAGCTTGGTGCCCGATTGCCGGCAAACCAGACACCTACATTTGCGAGTGCCCCGTACAAAAAGGTCAAGAACGGATGTGGCAATTTGTCAAACAGCCACTTTCAGACCAGCTAATTTTAGTCATGGGACAAGATGTCACCGAAGAACATTTAGTCGCCAAAGAACTAGCAGCCAAAAATGCCGACTTAATCCACCTGAACCGACTAAAAGACGAATTTTTATCCTGCATCAGCCACGAACTAAAAACCCCCCTCACCGCAGTCCTCGGTTTGTCCAGCCTGCTCAAAGATAAATTGATCGGCGAACTAAACGATCGCCAAACACGCTACGCCAAACTAATTCATCAAAGCGGGCGGCATTTGATGACCATAGTTAACGACATTTTAGACTTGACCCGCATGGAAACCGGGCAGCTAGAACTAATTCCCGAACAGGTAGAAATAGCAGCCACCTGCAAAAGAGCCTTTGAACAAGCAAAACAACTGCAACAGCAAGAAGAAAAATCACCGGCCGCGCCGCAGCAAACAAACGCCGCAGCAGAGGCAGAAGTCGGAACCAAAATCAAATTTACACTCGAAATAGAACCGGGAATTAGTTACTTAATTGCCGACGAATTGCGGCTGCGGCAAATGCTCGTAAACCTTCTTTCAAACGCCCTGAAATTCACTGAACAGGGCGGGAAAATTGGCTTGAAAGTAAATGTTTGGGAAGGCTGGATTGCATTCACAGTTTGGGACACAGGCATCGGCATCCCCGCCGACAAACAACACCTGATCTTTCAGAAATTCCAACAGCTAGAAAGCCCCCTCACCCGCCGCTTTCAAGGCACCGGACTGGGACTGGTACTGACTCAACGCCTCGCCCGCCTCCACGGCGGAGACGTTTCGTTTATTTCCTCAGAAAACCAAGGATCTCAATTTACTCTGCTGCTGCCCCCAAATCCAGCAGGACATAACAATCAAGAAACCCCGGCACGTACAGCAGCCGAGGCAGAATTATTCAAACCAAAATATCAAACTCCGATCGGCAATTCTCGCTCTCGTTTAGTCTTAATCGTCGAAGCAGTTCCCAAATATATCGAAGATTTAAGCAACGTTCTCTCAGGTTTGGGCTACCAAGTAATCATCGCCCGTTCTGGCACCGAAGCCCTGGAAAAAGCCCGCAGGTTCAGTCCGGAAGTGATTTTCCTCAACCCGCTGCTGCCGCTGCTGTCCGGTTGGGACGTGCTGACTCTGCTCAAGAGCGATCCAGATACCCGATCGATTCCAGCGATTATCACAGCCACCAGAGGCGAAAAACAACGCGCTTCTGTCAACCTCGCCGAAGGGTTTTTGAGCTTGCCAGTCGAAGAACCCGCTTTGCGGAGAGTCCTCGCCAACTCCATCCCCCGCAGTCATGTCGGTACAGCCGAAGTCAGAAGTTCTTTAACCGTGTTGTGGCTGTGCCCGCAAAACAGTTCCTCTTCAAATAGCTCCGCTTTACTGCTAAACCCCACCTACTGCCGGGTTTTAGAAGCAGACGACCTCGGCCAAGCAGAACTCGTCGCGCGAATTTGGCGCCCTTCGGCGATCGTCTTAGACGGTACCAGCCAACTGCAAAATCCCTCAGCTTTTATCGAACAGTTAAGTCGATCGCGCAATTTGGGCTCTCTGCCCTTAGTAACTTTAGACCCAGTAACTACCCAACTGGCAAATCAAGTCAAAGGATTGTCGGTATTTCCCTGTTTGGCCTTGCACAATCCTTACGACCACAGTGAAACCTCAGGCACCGGATTGGGGGCGTCTGCGCTGTGGCAAGTGATTCAAGTAGCAGCAGGCATGAGTTGGAAGCCCAGCATTTTATTTACCGACATTGCGACTTTACCAGATTTGTACCGCACAGCATCCGGGAATCCGACAGCAGAATTGGAAAATCGCGATCGACCTACAAATCCCGAGAATAGGGCCTCCAATTCCCAGTTTTCTACCCCTAACTTTCAAGCATTGATTCAGTACATCCAAACCGCAGGATTTCGAGGGTCGATCGCCCCGTGCTGGACAGAAGTTTTGCAGCAGTTACAATATCAAAGCGTAGACTTAGTGCTGCTGTGCTTGCGAGATGCCCCCTCAGAATCCCCCGCCATGTTGCAGGCACTCTCCCACCTGCGAGAAATGTCAGTAAAACTGCCGATTTTAGTTTGGGATTATCGCTCTGCTGTAAATTCAGAATCTCGACAGGCGATCGACTTTTTGCTACAAGAAGTATCTGCAAAAATTTTGCCTTCTAGCTTGTCAGCAGCACAACTGTTAAATAAAATCCAAGAGGCTTTATTAACTCGGTCGAGTTGAGTGAAAACTAACAATTTATCAGTGCGATAGTTCGGATTTCAGTCATTGAGAAAACAGCTTACAAAAGTTTATTTTTTCCCAATTCACTTGGCGATAGGACAGTGAATCAGCTCGTGTCACGTGGATTGCCACAACCAAAACGGTTCGCACGTGCGGTTAATCGATCGCACATATCAACAGATAATTGATGAGTAAAAACATACATTAGGAACTATTTAACTAATAACCGTAAAGCTTGAGGATTCAGAAAACAATATCAAAAGTCAAAAATATGGGTTATTATAAACGATCGAGAAACCCTTATATTTTTTTCTGGGGCTGTACAGTGCCTAATCGCATTCCTTTAATATCTCTAGTGATCGCACTCGGTTTGTGGACAATGCCCGAGCCAGTTGCCTGTCAGGCGCTCTTGCCTTACACTTTGCAAATCGACTCAGCTCAGTTCGAGCAAACAGCCTTGAGCCTTGCAGAAGAAGCAGTCCAGCTAGCCAGACTCCAGCAGTACCAACTCGCCGTCCCCAGAGCCGCACTCGCCACACAGTTAGCCCCCAAGAATGCTCAAACTTGGACTTTGTTAGGCAGCTTGTACCTTCAAGTCGAGCAGTTTGACAAAGGGATTGAAGCTTTGGGACAAGCTCAATCTCTGGCGCCAGAAAATGCCTCAATTAAATTTGTTTTGGGAGAAGCTTACTTTCGCAAAGCGAACTATGAGAAAGCAGCCGAATACTTGCAAGCAGGTTTGAAAATAAAACCAGACACTCCGGGTGCATTATTTGATTTGGGGAACGCTTTTTACAAGCTCAAGCAGTTCGATCGCGCGATCGCCCAGTACGAAAAAGCCTTTAGTTTAGAAAAAAACCTGTGGCCCGCTATCAACAACATCGGATTAATAAAATACGAAACAGGAGATATCAATAGCGCCATCAGCCGCTGGGAACAAGCGATCGCCATCGACAACAAAGCAGCCGAACCAATGCTAGCCCTCGCAGTAGCGCTCTACACCAAAGGCGATCGAGAAAAAGGTTTAGCAATGGGAGAAGCAGCCCTAAAATTAGACAAACGCTATGCCGCCGTAGATTTTCTCAAAGAAAACCTCTGGGGCGATCGCTTGATCGCAGCCACCCAAAGCTTCCTCGCCACCCCCCAAATTAAAGCAGCACTAACTAAAATTCAAGAAACTCCGCCACCTCCCCAGACAGCGCCCTCATCAAATTAATCCCGGATGCGGGAAACGAGCGAGTCTTTAGACCTGAGACGGAAGCTCTAAGGGGGACTTGAGTCCCCGTAATCTTTCTTAATTAGCTGAATGATGTGGGTCTTCTATATATTTTTTCACCACTTCAATACTAATATTACCTGCCGTACTCACAAACTAGCTGCTCGTCCACAAAGACGGCAGTTTTTTTAGTTGTGGAAACTCATACCATTTTTCTAAAGTTATGCTAAAGTTATATCAATTCCGTCTAGCCGAGGAATCATTCATATCTCTTCTCTTTCTCTGTGTCAAGAGCGTCAAGAGCGGTTAAATCACCTGACGATCCAACCGAAATTAATATTACCTGAAAAGTACAGGATAACATTAAAATGTCTGTCCTCATATAACGATTACCGAATCTATAGAAGTATGAAGAGAGATTCGGAAGCAACAAAAAATAATTTTAGCATATAATAAAGTTCAAAATACTTTATTTATTTCAGTCAAAACAAGTAGAAACAGCCCCAGAAGTATCGTCAGTTTTTGGTAAAAGTGAAACCACAATTCATCGCTGGCTCTTTCAATATAAAGAGGGTGGCATAGAAAACTTGTTAAAAAATCGGCTGATTTTTGGTATACCCAAAAAGTTTTCGGTTGAAGTAAGTAGAAAGGCGCAAATAAACAGCACTATGTAAGGAAATATAGATCGCACTCAAACCCTCTTCCCTCCTGACTCCTGACTCCTATCTCCTCTGCGATCCCAACCATAAATATTTACGCCAACTTACTTAGCGGCTGCATTACAACAAGAATTGAGAGAAAGAGAAGGATTTTTAAGTTATCAAGAAGTTCATCTCTGGCTCTGGTCGATCGAAGAGATACCTAGTAGTTATCAAGCTGTATACTCCTTGGTTAGAGGGGAGTTTAAAAGTAAATTAAAAATACCAAGACCCCGGAATAGCAAACAAAAGCCAACGGCAATCAATGAATTCAAGAATAGCCTGTCTAAAAAAATCAAAGCCTTGCTGGATCAAGCTCCTGACCAAGTAAACAAATACAAGAATTTCTGTTTTGGTGTAGTGACGAAACTCGATTAGGACTACATACAATTTCGACGAAGGATAACACTACGGGGTGTAAAACCCGTAGAAAAACATCTATGAAAATTTAAATATTTCTGGCTTTACGGAGCAGTCCCCATCTACTGTAATTCGTTTTTTTTGGGAGTTTTGCCATTTAGATAAACTTTGTTTTCAAGCATATTTGGATGGAACAAATGTCGCTTGAATATCCCGATAAATTGCAGATTATTCAAGTCGATAATGCTCGCGGCGGTCATCTTTTAAGCACATCTGAATTGCCAGACAATATTATTTTACTGTTTCAGCCTCCTCATTGTCTGTCAAGTAAATCCAACAGAAAGAGTGTGGGAATACATCAAAGAATTTTTAGCGAAAGTTAGTTTTTAGTAATCTTGACGAACTCCGCGTAAAAGTTCAGGAAATCTTAGCATCTTTAACGAATCATGTCATTAGTTTTCTCACAGGATGGTCTGGGATTTTACATTCTCGATATCTAGAGAGGCAGTCCAGTAGAAGTAGCGGACAAAACAATATAATTATGCACTTGCCTTTATTGGGTTCATAGGTAGCATTTGAGTGAGCCAAAATATGAAGATTATGAACAATCGCCATACGTCGTAAATCAAAAATATTCTTACGCAGACCGATGTAACGAGCCTGTTCGCCTTGCCATTGCCCGATTTGAGCTAAACAATGTTCAACTGAAACAAGTTCGCGTAGTTTGGCTCTTCCTTGGCTTGTTTGTTGGCGCTCTCTTAATTTTTTTAATAATAATTCGTCAGCATGAATCGAAATGCTACGACCATTTTAACTTTCCGTATATTGTGAATGCAGAGGACAAATATTACATTCATCTTTGAGAAAATGAACTACTTGTCGTTGCACAAAAAATAAATTTATTCCATAAAAATAGATAATTATTGAGTTCTCCCAATCTAAGAAAAACGCAGTTTTGTCAAAGAGTTTACCGTTTCGCACGCGCCATGATTTACAGACAATTGTTAAATCAGAGTCACGTTTTTTAACCAAGTGGCTAGTTAAATATGCGCGGTCAATCTGCAATTCTTCTAACTTAAATTTTGGGGATTGTGGGTCAGTTTTAATTGATACAGTAACTTCGGCTTCCGGTTGATTAGCACTTGTGGCTCCAACTGCTCGCACCACAACCTAAATCTAAATCTTTAAGAACATGGCGCTTCTAACGATTAAAACATTTATTACTGCTTTTACGCCCATGACGCATATCTTTATTTTCAATTGAAATACGACGATTCGGCGCTACACCCTTACGGAGCTTTGCGGAACCATTTTCTCGCAGATCAGTATCCTGTGCTTCGATTATTCGTGCATCCTCAATGCTTTGTTTGGCTTGAGTTACTGCTGTTGCATTCAGGTCAGTTTGTTCTGTTACCCAAGACTCAACATTGTTAAGTGTTTCTAGTATCCTTGTTAATGCTTCTGTTTTTTGTTGTGGGTCGTCCCAATCTAAATCTAAAGCCGCTTTTAAGCTACTTCTCGACACTAGAGAGGCTCCTGCTTGTGATGCGATAGTAGATAAATCCTATTTCTGGTCGCGGGCTATAACCTCTAAAGCTTTTCGCAGTGCGTGACCTAAAAGATTATAAGTGTCTTCTACCCGTGCGGCTCCCATAGCGGACTTGAATCAAGTGCTCTTACCTGACGGCG
The DNA here is from genome assembly GCF_036700185.1 of Microcoleus sp. BM001215392. Classification (NCBI taxonomy): domain Bacteria; kingdom Bacillati; phylum Cyanobacteriota; class Cyanophyceae; order Oscillatoriales; family Microcoleaceae; genus Microcoleus; species Microcoleus sp. BM001215392. The sequence goes on from NZ_JAUBOJ010000042.1 coordinate 11,605, forward strand.
ACGTTTTTACCGAAACATTTATTGATGAGTTCAGTGTTGGCAGACATTTTATTGCTCTACCAAGTATTTTAGCAGCACTCTAATTTCCCAGCGACAACTAACTTGTTTGAGTTGCAACATATCAGGTTGACACTCGCCGGCAGTCAAGGCATGGGGATTCTTAAGACATTACGATTTTAATATCCCTATTACTAGGGTTCCTTTCGCTAACTACCGAAAGCACGCTTGGTGCTCCCGTCATATTTCCTCAAAAATGTTTTGGGCGTAGACTTTCTCACCGGGAGGGGGTAGGTTGTTACATATTGTCTGATTTAGTTATTCTACCATATTCATTTGTTAAGATGGATTTGTTGTTTTACTTAAACAATGGCAAAAAGTCGTCCGATCGAGACAGGGTTTTCAACTAAATTTTCTGATAAAAAATGAGCATTAGCGCAGCACTCGGGTCAAAACCATTTTTATCTCTTTGCACGATCGCCAAAAATGAAAGCGAGAATTTAGCGCGCTGTTTGGCCAGCGTTCAACCCTACGCCGACGAAATAATTGTAGTCGATACGGGTTCGGAGGACGGTACGCCGGAAATTGCCAGTCAGTACGGAGCAAAAGTGGGATATTTTCAGTGGTGCGACGATTTTGCGGCGGCGCGGAACTATGCTTTATCTTTAGTGACGGGTGAGTGGATTTTAGTGCTGGATGCAGATGAGGAGTTAGTTGTGCGATCGGCAGATTTTAGAGAAACTCTCAAATCGCAGCCCGAAGCGCTGGCTTATTCAATAAGTAGAACAGAAGCAAGCCATCAAGCAGCAATGACTCCGCTAAACATGACCCGCTTGTTTCGCAATCTCCCGGAGATGAGATATTTCGGTCGTTTCCACGAGCAAATCCAGTATCAAAACCGCAGTTTTCGCGACAGTGAAGTTAGCAGTTTAGATAGTATCAGAGTCTTGCATCACGCCAACAGCCACCAACAAGTCGCCACCAAAGTTGTCAACCGCAATATTCCCATCTTAGAAATTGCCCGACAAGAAGAAGGGTTCAGCCTGATGCTGCTGTACTCCCTAGCTGGAATGTACGGCGCAGCGGGCGAGGACGAGAAAGCGCGAGACTGCTGGGAGGAAGCGCTAGAAAGATTAGTTCCGCATTTGATAGACGGCAACCCTCCAGAAGAATTTGGTTTCATTCCCTCCTTAGTTTTTACTTTAGCAGGGCGATCGCTCCAAAACCGAGACTACGAAACAACGATGTTACTGTGTCAGCGAGGTTTGGAATGGTGTCCCAACTATCCTCCCCTAAATTATATAGCTGGCATGACTTTAATTAATATCGGATTTCCGTTAGGTGCCGTTGCTTACTTCCAGAATTGCCTGAAACTAGGTAAAGATAGCAGCTACTATAAAGGAGAACCTTTCGAGCCAAGTTTCACCACCACCGACCCGGCTTGCTGTTTGGGTCTAGCTTATATTAACCTGAAGCGCTGGTCGGATGCAGTATCGGCATTTGAACTAGCACTGACTTTCGATGAAAACTGCACAGCAGCCCAGGAAAATTTAGCAAAAATCCGACAAAGCTTCAATCAGTAAACGGCTAAACATGACATTAAACAAAGTTCAATTACCGCGATTTCTCAACATTGCCTCACCGTCAAGCCTGTCAATGAAAATGATGTGGGCTGGTTTGGCAATAACTGCCTTATTTATCATAGTAGCAACCTTGTCTCCGGCAATGCAAGCTTGGGGATGGCTGCAAAATCCTACCGATGCTTTGATTAACCCGATTCACGAACCGCCGTCGGCGAATTATTGGTTTGGTACCAGCCGCAGCGGCTACGATGTGTTTTCGCGCACGCTGTTTGCTTCGCGGGCGGCTTGGCAAGTAGTGATTTTAGCGACAGCTTTGAGTTTGTTTGTCGGAGTCCCGCTGGGTTTGGTTAGCGGTTATTTGGGCGGTAAGCTCGATCGCGTGCTGTTATTTTTAATGGATACAATTTATACGTTGCCGGGATTGCTGCTGTCCTTAACTTTAGCATTTGTCGTGGGAAAAGGAGTTCTCAATGCTGCGATCGCCCTGAGCATTTCCTACATCCCTCAATACTACCGCGTCGTCAGAAATCACACCGCCAGCGTCAAAACCGAATTATTTGTCGAAGCCGCCCGCGCCATGGGTGCAGACACTTGGACAGTGCTGTCGCGCTACCTATTTCTCAACGTGATTCAGAGCGTACCTGTGCTGTTCGCGCTCAACGCCGCCGACGCCATTCTAACATTAGGAGGCTTAGGATTTCTCGGTTTGGGACTTCCCGAAGAAACTCCGGAATGGGGACACGATTTGCGTTTAGCTTTAGACGCCCTACCTACCGGCATTTGGTGGACGGCTTTGTTTCCCGGCTTGGCAATGACTTTAATGGTAGTTGGGCTATCTTTGGTGGGAGAAGGATTGAACGAATTTGTCAATCCCCGCCTGCGCAACCAGCAGTAATAGACTTGAATTGCAAAAATCGGAAAACACCCTGAAATTATCTGCGTTTATCTGCGTTTATCTGTCTGACATCTGCGGTTTCTGTATCAATCAAAGACTTATGCAATTCAAGTCTAATGACTAACGACTCTGCTGAATAAAAGTTTGCACGACTGCATTAGTTTCTGGAGAAATTTCTGTAACCAGTCGCACCGGTATTGCATTTGTTGACGCAAATTGCGCGTATTCTGGGGTGAGAAATACTGCATATTTGTCAGCTTCTGCGGTTAGTTGAGCGGCAGAAGCCAGACTTATAGCTTTAATATAATTGCGTATGCTCGCAGCTTGGTCGCCGACAACTTCATCGCCAGTCATTACTGTACTCGGTCTGCTAACTTGGTCTAAGGTTGTACTCGGATCTTTAACGCTTAAGTGGGTTCCTCCTACAAATCCGACTAGCCATTTGGGAGCAGTAATTTTGGTGAATCCGGCAATTTGTTCGACCAGGGCGGGTGTAGTTTTGTCGGCTGAAGAGGCTACTATTAATGTAGGGATTTGAATTGTGCTTAAACCTGTTTCTCCAAATAGTAATGATGTGGTGGGATTCATGGCGATCGCCCTTTTAATCCTCGCATCCCGCAATTGATACCGTTCTTGGGGCAATCGGGCCGCCGCGCACTGAATGCCTTCGCCCAAGCTAAACCCAATCAAATCGCCCTGACAGCGCTGTTTGAGCCCGCTCAATTGCAGTTCGGCACCGGCTACGGACAAGGCTGTGGCGCCGCCGAAGGAATAGCCCACGATCATCGATCGCTCGATCGCAATTTTTCCCTGCAAGTTATCATCAGTTTGGTTCAATTTTGCCAGTTCGTCGAGCACAAAACTGATATCTTTGGGACGGTCTAAAAACTCTCCAGCAGCGAGCAACTGAGACTTACCCGCGATCGCAGCATTGGTATTTGTTTGGTTGCTTCCGGGATGTTCCAAAGCTGCTACAACATAGCCGTAAGACGCCAAATGCTCGGCTAAATAGCGCAAATCCGTGCGCACGGAGCCCAAACCGTGAGAAAACACGATCGTCGGTTTGTCGGCCGTCGCAGCTCTCGACCAGTAGACATCAACCGGAATACGCCGATTGCGGGCGCTATCGTTCAAATCTAGCTTGAGAACCCGCACCGAATTCGGGCCTGGTTGGGTCGGGTCGAAAGGCGGGTTAAAGGCGGGTTTAGTGGCTGCTAACTGAGGTGCGATCGCCGCCATAAACCTCTGAGTTTGCCAAAAACCCGAGTTCATATTTCCCAAAACATCAAAAGCTCGATCGAGATCGACAACTATCCGCGCACTCGGATAAGATTCAATAAAACTCAATATCGATAAGCCTTCCGGCGCGTTCGCCCCCAGCACCAAAGCCGCTCGCAGCGCTTCGACACCCGCACCGTCGCGCCTGGGAATGACTGTAGTCAAATCCGTCAAAATCGCCGTCCCGATCCGCGTATTTAGCAAGTTGCTCAAACCGACAACATTTAGGGGAATTTTCGCTTGAAGTGCTCCCAAGATTTGACTGCGTTGTGCGTCTGACAGCAGATTGGCGTAAGCTTGCAGTTTTGCGGGGACTTTTCCGGTTTTTGCGAGCTCGCGCAAATCTGCAACCGAGATTGACGATTCTAAAATACCTTTACGCACCACAACTGTTTCTGCTGCTTTTACAGGAGATGTCAAACCGCTGAAAGTTCCGATCGCGATCGCGCTACAAACACTCGCCACTGAGGAAAACCATCTGAATTTGGGTGTAATGCTCATTTTTAGCTGATTGAACTAGAGGGATATCACTATATTCTCAGAATTGTCCCAGATACTGAGAAATTGTCTCGATGTATCGATAAATTGTATTGGAGTCCGATCGCGATCGTCGCATCTGGATTTTGTAATTTTGTCGATAATCGCGATCGTATTAAGTATAATTGCCAATCAAACATGGCCATTTAGCTTAAGCGACTAAGCTAAATTGCGGTTGACATCATATTTTGTGTTTACTACGATAGTAAATAAAACCCTGCGATATCCCTAACCTTTGCATCAGAACGATCATTTTTCGAGTGTAGTGCGATCGTCCCAAGCGCATCAGATCGTTTCCGCCAGTCTTTAAAAAAAATCAATTTACCTCAGCTATCAGGAGGATTTCAATGAATACACTGACACTTCCAGGCTACAAAATCACCACATCAATCTCCGACGGGCTCAATACCAGCGTTTATCGAGGAATTAGACACTCAGACGAAGAACCAGTCATTATCAAAATTCTCAAGGCAGAATTTCCCACCCTCGAACAAATTACCCGCTTAAAAAACGAATATAAAATTACTCAGCATTTACACGCAGACAGCATCGTCAAATATTACAGCCTCGAAACCTATCAAAACCGTCTAGCCCTGATTTCAGAAGACTTTGGCGGCAACTCCCTGGGCCAAATCATCTCAAAAAAGCTTGACTTAACAGCATTTTTAAACATTGGCATTCAGCTAGCATCAGCACTCAACTCGCTGCATCAAAACGGCATCATCCACAAAGACATCAAACCATCCAACATTATCATCAACCTGGAAACAGGAATAGTCAAACTCACCGACTTCAGCATCGCTTCCCGGCTGAGCAAAGAAACTCCCCAAATTAACAGCGCTAACTTAGTTGAAGGTACAGTCGCCTATATGTCTCCCGAACAAACTGGGAGAATGAACCGCACCTTAGATTATCGCAGCGATTTCTATTCCCTAGGTGTGACATTTTACGAAATGCTGACAGGCGAATTGCCGTTTCACAGCAGCGATATTTTGGAACTGGTACACTCTCACATTGCCAAACATCCCACAGCGCCTTGTGAATGCAGGAGAAATTTAGAAAATAGCGATAATATTCCGCAAGTTGTTTCGGATATTGTGATGAAGCTTTTGGCAAAAAATGCCGAAGATAGATATCAAACTGCGGAGGGGATTAAGGCAGATTTAGAAAAGTGTTTGAATTCTTGGCAGACAACTGGGGAAATTGCTGATTTTGTAACCGGACAGTTCGATCGCTCCCCGCAACTGTCAATCCCTCAAAAACTTTACGGGCGAGAAGCCGAAGTCGATCGCCTGCTGGCTGCTTTTGAACGAGTTAGCGGGCTTGCAGAGGCGCAACCACCAGAAAATTCGGAAAATCTAGGTACTCATTGTCAAAGCGAAATAGTCCTAGTTTCCGGTTATTCTGGCATTGGCAAAACCGCCATTGTTAATGAAGTTCACAAGCCAATTGCGCGACAGCGCGGCTATTTTATTAACGGCAAATTTGACCAATTTAAGCGCAACATTCCCTATGCAGCTTTGATTCAAGCTTTCGGGTCCTTAATCGGGCAGTTGCTGACTGAAAGTAGCGAAAAATTGCAAACTTGGCGAGAAAAGTTAGCGGCGGCTTTGGGTACAAATGGTGCAGTGATTGTTGATGTAATTCCAGAAATTGAGCTAATTATTGGCAAACAGCCGGAAGTGCCGCAACTCGGGCCTGCCGAATCTCAAAATCGGTTTAATCGAGTCTTCCAAGAGTTTATCGGCGTCTTTACTCGCGCAGAACATCCGCTGGTTATCTTTTTAGATGATTTGCAGTGGGCTGATTCGGCTTCGCTGAATTTAATGCAGTTGTTGGTTGGCAATTCGGAAAGTCAATATCTGCTGTTGATTGGTGCTTATCGGGATAATGAAGTTAATCCGACTCATCCGCTCGTACAGGCGATCGAGCAAATTGCCAAAACTGGTACTCCAGTCAATAATATTGTATTGCAACCGCTGGATTTCGGCAATGTCTCCGAATTGATCGCCGATACTCTCACCGCTAACGACAAGGTGAGATTGCTGGCTGAGTTGATTTTTCACAAAACGGGCGGCAATCCTTTCTTCATCACCCAGCTTTTGCAAGCCCTTTATCAAGAAAATCTGTTATACTTTGAGTTTAGTAGCGGTAGTTGGCAGTGGGATTTAGCGCAGATTCAGGCGATCGGCATTACGGACAAAAGTGTCGTCGAATTGGTAGCCAGCCGCATCGAAAAACTGCCGGAAACCACCCAACGAGTCTTAAAATTGGCGGCTTGTATTGGCGACAAATTTACCCTCGATGTTTTGTCAATTGTCAACGAACAATCTCAGGCGCAAGCAGCTAGCGAACTCTGGGCGGCGCTACAAACTGGATTGGTTCTCCCGTTGAGTAATGCTTACAAAATTCCGCTGGTTGGAGGCTGGGGACTGGATAATTTGCGATCGATTATTCCCGCTTCTCAATCCAAAATTGCCTACAAATTCCTGCACGACAGAGTGCAGCAAGCAGCTTATTCTCTGATTCCAGACGCCCAAAAGCAAGCAACGCACCTAAAAATCGGTCAACTGCTGCTAGACAATACTCCCGCCTCCGAGATAGAAGAAAATGTTTTTGATATTGTCAACCAACTGAATGTCGGCGCTGAATTGCTCGTAGAAAAAGCCGAAAAACATCAACTGGCAAAACTGAATCTGCTCGCCGGGAAAAAAGCTAAAGCATCCAATGCTTACGAAGCTGCTGTTAGGTATTTGAATGTCAGTTTGAACCTCATTAACTTCCCTCAGTCTCCCGTTAGTATGCAGTCAAGTTGGCAGATTGATTATGACTTGACGCTGAACCTGCACGTAGAAGCAGCCGAAGCCGAGTATCTAAACACTAACTTTGGGCGATCGCAAGAATTAGCTGATATCGTGTTGCAACAAGCTACAAACCTGCTCGACCAAATTAAAGGCTACGAACTGCAAATCCAGTCTTATCATTCTCAAAAGCAGCTTTTACAAGCCATAGATACTGGTTTGCAAGCTTTGGGAATATTGGGACTTTCCCTATCTGAAATCCCTCCAGAGGGTCTGACTGGAATTAAGTTACCTTCACTTGATGAGCTCAACCAAATTCCTGACATAACTGATGGCTATCAATTAGCTATCATGCGGATACTTGGGATGCTGGTTTCTCCTGTTATTATCGCAAAATCAGAATTATTGCCACAACTTATCTTTACCATGGTCAATTTTTCTACCGCCCGGGGCAATTCAGCACTTGGGGCGATCGCCTATAGTTGGTATGGCGTGCTGCTGACTGCGGCATTGGGAGAGATAGACGCTGGATATCATTCTGGACAGTTAGCTTTGAAGCTATTAGACCAATTCAATGCTAAAGAACTTAAATGCAACGTTAATAACACATTCAACGCTTTAATCCGGCACTGGAAAGACCATGCCAGAAAGACAATTTTACCTTTAATAGATGCCATGCAAAGTGGCTTAGAAACAGGAGATATACAATACAGCGTTTACGCTAGCTACAACTGTTTGATAGGTTTATTCTTTATCGGAGAGCCGCTAAATACTCTAGAAGAAAAGCAATTGCAATACTTCAGTTTGGCACAGCAACTAAAACAAGAGCTTGCGAAAGACTTAATTGAAATATGGGGACAACTTCTTTTAAGATTACAAAATAAATCTGCAAATAAATTTCATATTGCAGATGAAAACCTTAATGAAAAAGAAATATTGCCTCGACTGCAAAGCACCAAAAATACAATGGGAATTTTTAATTTTTATTGTGCCAACATGGTGAGTCATTACTTTTCAAAAGAACCAAAAAAAGCCGTTGCTAACGCATCTTTAGCTGCCGGATATACACAAGCAGTAATTGGCTTTACAATCGTCGGTACGCACAATTTTTACTATTCCCTGGCACTCCTCGCTGTTTATCCAACTGCTGACAGTGCCGAACAAGAAAAATACTTGATTCAAGTAGCAGCAAATCAGGAAAGAATGCAAAAATGGGCATACCACGCTCCGATGAACTATCAGCACAAGTACGATTTGGTAGAAGCCGAAAAAGCGCGAGTTTTTGGTAATAATTGGGAAGCAGCAGATTATTATGACAAAGCCATTCTAGGAGCAAAAGAGCAGGGATACATCCAAGAAGCAGCTCTCGCTAACGAACTTGCAGCCGAGTTTTATTTGTCTTGCAACAAAGAGAAAATTTCTCAAGTATATCTCACAGAATCATACTACGGTTACATCCACTGGGGAGCGATCGCCAAAGTCAAAGATTTAGAAGCCCGATATCCCCAGTTAGTCGCCCAAACCCTCAACCGAGAAACTAAAACCCGCGATTTAACTGTCACCGCCACGACAACAACCACCAACAGCGATTTCGGTAAATCCTTAGATATCGGCACATTCGTCAAAGCATCTCAAGCTATTACCAGTGAAATTGTGCTGGATAAATTGCTCGCCAGTTTAATCAAAATTTTGTTAGAAAATGCGGCTGCTCAAAAAGCTGTGCTGATGCTCTACAAAGATGATAGTCTTTTGATACAAGCCACCTGCACGGCAGAGGAAAATCAAGTCGCCGTCTTGCAATTCCTTCCCGTTGAAATTAGTCAAGATTTGCCAGTATCAATTGTTAACTATGTTGCTCGCACTCAAAAAGACTTGGTTTTAAACAATGCGGCATCAGACGGCTTGTTTACCGCCGATCCTTATGTTGTGAGCTTTAAGCCTAAGTCAATTCTTTGCAATCCAGTCATCTATCATGGCCAACTCACAGGCATTCTGTATCTGGAAAATAACTTAGCAGTGGGTGCTTTTTCTCCCGATAGATTGCAAGTTTTAAAAGTTCTGACTTCTCAAGTTGCGATCGCCCTAGAAAATGCTAAACTCTACGCACAAGCACAAGAAAAATCTGAGCAACTAGAACAATCTTTGCACAAGTTGCAGCAAACCCAAGCTCAACTGGTGCAAACGGAAAAAATCTCAAGTTTGGGGCAATTGGTAGCAGGAGTTGCTCACGAAGTCAATAACCCCGTTGGCTTTATTTCTGGCAATCTCCACCACGCTAATGATTATGTACGAGATTTGATTTGCATTGTCAATCTTTACCAGCAGCACTATCCGAACCCTGTGCCGGCAATTGCAGAAGCAGCAGAAGATATTGAACTTGATTATCTGATGGAAGATTTGCCTAAAATGCTGGGTTCTATGCAGCTAGGAACCGATCGCATCCGCGATATCATGCAATCATTGCGCAACTTCTCGCGCGTTGACGGCACCGACAAAAAATCTGCTGACATTCACGCAGGTATGGAGAGTACGTTGATGATTTTACAGCACCGCTTGAAAGCTAATGCGGAACGTCCGGCTATTCAAGTGATTAAGGAATACGGTGACTTACCTGCGGTTGAGTGCTACAGCGGACAACTCAATCAGGTGTTTATGAATTTGCTCTCGAATGCGATCGATGCTTTGGATGAGTCGAATGCTTCACGTACTTACGCTGACATTGATAAGCATCCGAATGTTATCACAGTTTGCACCGAAGTCAAGGAAGGTTCGGCAGCGGATTTTGTAACGGATGTAGCGGATGTAACGGAAGGTTCGGCAGCGGATTTTGTAACGGATGTAGCGGATGTAACGGAAGGTTCGGCAGCGGATTTTGTAACGGATGTAGCGGATGTAGCGGATGTTGGGATGGAAGAAGTAGCAAGAGGAAGAAAAATCGAGAGTTTTGCGGTGATTCGGATTAAGGATAATGGGCGGGGGATGCCTGAAGCAACGCGGTGTAAACTGTTTGACCCGTTTTTTACTACTAAGCCGGAGGGGAAAGGTACGGGATTGGGATTGTCGATTAGCTATCAAATTGTAGTGGAAAAACACGGCGGTGCGATCGTGTGTATTTCGGAACCTGGAAAAGGTGCAGAATTTGTCATAGCAATTCCGTTGGATTAGAGAAGGATTAGAGAAGAAAACCGGGCGAATATAATTCGCGTCTATACAGACAACCGGGCGAATAAAATTCGCGTCTATACAGACAAAACCCGCCTCCGCGGGTTGAAAACGGGAAAATTAAAATTACGTTATTCTCTTCAACCTGCGGAGGCAGGTTTTGTTCGTATAGGCGCGAATTGTATTTGCCGTCTATCTGTATCTACAAACCTATTGAAAATCCAAAACTGGGAAAGGTTTCGCCGCTTCTATTTGCGCCGCTAACGCAATTAAAGTTGCTTCCGCCGCCGGCCGCCCGATAATTTGAATTCCCACCGGCAAACCGTTATCATCTAAGATGGCCGGAAGCGCGATCGCAGGTAAACCGCTTGCATTAAACGGCGGACAAGGAGCAACCCAATTAATAATCCGCTGCAAAGTTTCCTCACAACTCAAATCTGCCCACTCCCCGATCCCAATGGGCGAGTGCATATAAGTTGGCAAAACTAACACATCAAAATTCTCAAAGAATCCCACAATCCGCCGCGAAATCACCTGCATTTGATTCACCGCCCGCAAATATTCCCCAGCCGCAACAGTCTTTTCCAACAACCAGCGATTCATCGGTTCCAAAACTTTGCCTGGAATGCCGCTTGCTGCCGCCCCAGACTGCCAAATTACTGTAAACGGTTCGATTAAACCTGTAAAATCCGGGCATCCCGGTTCGACATCGTGACCCAAATCTGCCAGTAATTTTACGGTATCGAGTACCGCTTGCTGACACACAGGCGCTGCCTCACCCACGGGAGCAATACTGGTAGAAAAAGCAATTCGCAGTTTGCCCAACTTTTCGCCGGCAGCCTCTAAAAACGTGGGATTTGGGTCTGGTAGCCAGTACGGATCGCCGGTTGTGTAGCCTGACATCACATCCAACAGTGCGGCGGCGTCAGCCACGGTGCGGGCGAGAGGGCCGTTGGCAGAAATTCCGCTCAGGTAGTCTCCGACTGGTGCCCAGGAAACTCGCCCCCGCGAGGGTTTTATGCCCACTAAACCGCAGGCGGAAGCTGGGCCTCGGATCGAACCGCCGCCGTCTGAACCTTGGGCGATCGCGCATAAACCTGCCGCTACGGCCGCCGCTGAGCCGCCGCTGGAGCCTCCGGGCGTGTAGTCTAAATTCCAGGGATTGCGCGCGGGCCGGAAACCTGGGGGTTCGGTGTAAGGTAATGAGCCTATTTGAGAGGTTGCTGTTTTGCCCAGAATGTTAAATCCGGCTGCTTCGATCCGCCAGACTACTGACTCGTTGTAGGAAGATATGTTACTGTGCAGTGCTTGAGTTCCGTAAGTACACGGAATGCCGGCAACTGGTGTCAAGTCTTTGATGCCGATCGGCACTCCGAAAAACGGCGGCAATTCCTCTGACTTGTTTAAGCCTGCTAGGTGTTCGGTTTGCGCTGTCGCTAGCTCGATCGCCCGATCGGCCGTTACTGTAAAATAACTACCAAGCTGATGGTTTAATCGATCGATCCGTTCCAAGTACACATTGGCAATTTCTAGGGGCGAAATTTCCCGAGCGCGGATCGACTTCGCCAAGTCCAGGGCTGAACTAAAAGCCCGATCGACAGAATTCATCTGTTTTAGTCCTCAATCCTAGTGTAAAGTAGCAATTTATACTGTTTGCCTGCGGAAAACTCTTTCCCGTCAAAAAATGCTCCAAAGAACTCGAAAATTCATCTTCGATGTTAGATCCATTTGGCTAGAATCCTGCAACCGACAGAATATTTGCTTGCTGGTGCAGCAGTGTGACCCCCTATTGAGATAAACTGATCGCAACAGTTCAGCTTTTGTGCAAGAAACGCTCTTCGGGCGATCGGCATTATCTAACTTGCACAAATCGTCTGTTAGAGTCAGCCTTCTCACCAACTTAAGGTAGCGCATATGACACAACAGCATCCGCCAGCCCCTCGCCCGCCGATACCCGGAGCACCGCCACCCCCAGGGCTGCCCCGCCCTCCAGCTCCAGGCATTCCCAGAGCAGCAGGATTGCCACCAGCACCGCCGCCGGCACGAGTGCCCGCCGCCGCCGCAGCACCCGCCGTAGCGCCACCGGCACAACCACCCGCACCAGCGCCCCAGTCGGGAGGCACGCCTCAAAACCCGAACTCCACCAGCCAACAGCCGACTCTCAAAGAGCTAGTGTTGCGAGCAAAAGAAGAAGGAGTATCAGATTTGCACTTGGGAGTAAACGAATTCCCGCGCTTCCGCACCCGGGGCGAGATTGCCGACATCGGCTATCCACCGACGGATTTAGATACATTTTTTGGCTGGCTGCGCGAGTGCATGAGCGATGAGGAAATAGAAATTTTCCAAAAAACCCTAGACTTTGACGGCGCTTTCGACTTCGGCTTTGTCCGTATCCGGATTAGCTGCATGGACTCTTTGGCCGGCCCGGCGATGGTGCTGCGCCTAATTCCTGCCAGAATCATGACACTGGAAGAATTGAAGCTACCAGAGGTCTTTAAGAAAATATGCGGCTACCACAAAGGACTGATTTTGGTGACGGGCCCGACAGGTTCCGGTAAGTCTACCACCTTGGCTGCGATGATCGACTACATCAACAAGAATAAAGCCTACAATATCATCACGATCGAAGACCCAGTAGAATTCGTACACGAAAGCAAAAAATCCTTGATCAAGCACCGGGAAGTCGGCAGGCACACCCTCAAGTTTATCAATGCTCTCAAAGGCGCTCTGCGGCAAGATCCGGACATGATGCTAGTAGGAGAAATTCGGGACAGAGAAACGGTGGAAATCGCCCTCAAAGCCTCTCAAACAGGTCACTTAGTGGCAGGAACCCTGCACACTAACAGTGCGATTAAAACCCTGAACCGGATTCTGGATATGTTCGGGGCCGAAGAACAAGAAGCCATACGGGTTTCCATTTCCGAATCTCTAGTGGCGATTATTGCTCAACTGCTGTGCAAAACCACAGACGGCAAGCGGGCAGCTTTCCACGACGTTATGATCAATACCGACGTGGTTAAGGAATACATTCTCAAGGGGCAGAATGAGGAAATCAATCAAATTATGATTAAAGATACTTATGAAGGCATGACGACGATGAATAAGTCGCTCTACGGCCTTTATCAAGAAGGTCGGATTACTGAAGAACTGGCTGTAGAAAACTCGCCGGCCCCCAACGAAATGGCTCAGATGCTCCGAGGTCGAGTCTAAAAGTTGAGTGTTAACAGTTAACAGTCAACAGTTAATTGTTAACTTTTATGGGTGTAATTCATTGAAAGTCGATCGCCCGATCTTGCCAGAAATTTTCAAAGGCATTGCACTGTTTACACCAGGGGGAGACTTAATCTATTGCATAGACTCCCGCAAGCAAACTCAGTGGCACTTGCAGTTGTGCGTCAGTCTTCAGGAAATACTCGGTTTGTCGGAACCGCCACATTTTCTGATCCCTTGCTATACGGCAACTGTTGACTGCTGGCGAGACCTTCGCGATCGACAGTTGCGGGTTGCAGCCGAGGCATACCCCCCGGTGCTGCGATATCAAACGCTGCTAAATGCCATTTTTGGCACTGGTGACTTGGTTTGGCAAGCCCGCAGCGACGAAATTTGCGAGCCAATGGCGATCGCCACTTATCGCGAACAATTCCCAGAACTGTGGGAAAATCACGACTTAGTTGTACAGTATCCGATCGCCCAACCTCGATCGGATTCGTTCAATTCGGCGATCGTACATCCCTCGCCCGTAGCGCCACCGCATCGGATGCCACCCACCAAACCAACAGCACTCACCTCACCGCCACCAACTCAAGGCTATGTTTTGCGCCTATTTGTTTCCGGGAGCAATCCCAACACCGAACGCACCCTCGAAACTTTATACCAATTGCTAGAGCAACACCTCGATCGCCCCTACACTTTGAAAGTAATTGATGTGTTGAAACATCCCGAACAAGCAGAAGTAGACCAGATTTCCGCCACTCCCACTTTAATTAAAATCTGGCCGAAACCCGTGCGGCGAATCGTCGGCGAATTGAACGATGCCCAAAAAATAGTCAGATTGTTGAGCAATTCGGAATTTTAAATTTGGGCGATTATTAGACTTATTGCATAAATCTTTGATCGAGCGGTCAACCGCAGAAGACGCCCGCGGTTGAAACCGCGTCTACACAGGCAAAACCCACTCGCCTGCGGGTTGAACAGTTCACGGTTAAAATCACCGGATCTTATTAATTTTCTTTAGTCCGCGCACCATCCGGACGAAAGTTTGTATAGACGCGGTTTCAACCGTACGTCCGATCTCAATCAGGAAGACAAACATCCGGCGCACACAAACCGTGAAAAGCCAAAGTAGTGACTTCCAAAGTATCCAACTCAATTCGCCGAATCACGTGATTGTTCGTATCAGCAACAAATAAATGAGACCCAATCGCGCTCAAGCCTGAAGGTTCAAAAAATCGAGCCTTGAGACCTTTAGCATCTACCAAACCGGCCGTACCATCTCCAATCATCGTCATGCAAGTACCCCCCCGGTGGTCGATTCGCTTAATTTTGTGATTGTAAGTATCAGCAACCCAGAGGTAATTTTGAGCGTATTCAACACCCAAACAGTGCTGCAACCTCACCTCCTCACCCCGACCATCTTTATCGCCAAAACCAAACAACTCCCCGCTACCGCAGACAGTGCGCACCTTCGGATCTTCATCGATACCGACGGCGCGGATCGAACTAATTTCGCTGTCAGCGACAAACAACTCCGATCGATCCGTAGACAGGCCGCTGGGTTGAGAAAAAGCAGATTCTGCCAGACTACCGTCAACACAGGATTCTCGACCAATACCCGCATAAGTGGCGATCGTACCAGTATCTAACTGCATCTCCCAAATTTGGTGCGAACCCGCCATGGCGATAAAAAGTCGATCGCCAACTCTTTCTAAATCCCAAGGCGAATTCAATGGCGTCTCTAAAGCCTTGCCGCTGTGGGGAGCAATTTCGTGACTTTGTTCGCCAGTACCAGCAAAAGTTTCCACCCGTTGAGTCGTAAAGTCGATCGTTCTAATAGCGTGATTTTCCGTATCAGCAACATAGAGAATTTGAGTTTCTGCATCAAAAGCCATACCTTGAGGGGCAAAAAATTCAGCTTCTTCAAAGTTCCCATCAGTCAAACCCGGTTTCCCCGTACCAATGACGTGCAGCACCTCACCCTCGGTACTGCTGACAACAATGCGATTGTGTCCAGAATCGGCAACAAACAAGCAAGAACCGACCAAGTTTTGGATAACTGAATTAGCAGGCCCCGGCAGTACAGTTTCATCTACAGATTGACTTTCCTCACTCATTTCGCCCAACAGCGCCTCATGTTGGTGAAGCACTTTTGCCTCGGTTGCCGCGATCGCAAATCCCAGCACTTTACCAGGAAAAGCCAGCGGAGTTGATACAGGTTTGCGCTGTTTTTCTAAACTGAAACGAAGTTCCTTAAAGTCGAGCGCATTTTTATCTTTGTATTCAGCAATTAACTTGCCAACTAACTGATCGAGTGCTTCTCTATTGCCTTCGCCAGAAACAAAGCCGATGACATAACTTTCTGGATCGATCACCATTAAAGTCGGCCAAGCGCGAACGGCGTAGCTTTGCCAAACTTTCATGCCGCTGTCTACGATTACGGGATGTTCGATATCGTAGCGGAGGATAGCTTGGCGGATGTTTTCTACATCTTTTTCGTTTTCAAATTTAGCCGAGTGAACGCCGATGACAGTCAGGGAATCTTTATATTTTTGTTCCAGGTATTTTAAGTCTGGGAGGACGTGCAAACAGTTGATGCAGCAGTACGTCCAGAAGTCGAGGATGACGACGCGCCCTTTTAAGGATTCAATGGATAAAGGTTTCTCGGTATTCAGCCATGGGTACTTTACGGGGAATTCTGGTGCTCTGACGCGAGGCATGGATATCTCCTTGGTAGGGCTTGAGTAATTTTTACACTCCTTTAATTTAGCGAGAAATTTGGGAGGATGGGGGAAAAGCTGGTTAAAGCTGGGTTTTTGGGCACAGCCTAGATGGCTGTCGCAGAAGATGGGGAGCGAGATCAGTGTTCATCTTGTCGCATTGAATACTTTTGCAGCACAACCAATACAGCGTTAATTTTATTCTGGTCGATCGCACTTACGATCGCATTAACCCACAGATTGACATTCTGCGGTTCCCCGTGCAATGGCAATAAGACGCGATCGCAGTAATATTGTTATCTATATAAATACTCAAAAAATCCCTCTCGACCTAAAATCTAAAAATTTTCTCAAAAATACTTGACTCTCCTCCTAGAGGAGAGTGTTTACTAGAAAAGTAAGAGGTTTACAGCATCCAAAATGCTAAAAATAGGCGACTTTTCCAAGTTGAGTCAAGTGTCAATCAAGGCACTGCGACTCTACGATCAAATGGGACTGCTCAAGCCAACTGTAGTTGACAATGATACGGCATACCGCTACTACTCAGCCAGTCAGTTGCCAAGACTCAATCGCATTTTAGCGTTTAAGGATTTGGGATTTTCTCTAGAACAAATTCTCCAATTGCTAGACGAAAAAATTTAGCCTATGCAAATTCGCGGAAGGTTACACCTGAAACAAGCTGAACTCCAGCAACATATTCAGGGAGAAACAGCTCGATTGGCAAGATTAGAAGATTGTTTAAGACAAATTGAACAGGAGAACGATATGCCAGATTACGAAGTAGTTTTAAAAACGATTCAACCGATAACTGTTGCTTCTCTTCGGGAAACTTTACCCAAGTATGCAGCAGTTGGATCGCTGTTTAACGAATTGTACGATTATCTATATCGAAACGAAGTCAAACTGGGAAAATATTGTATTGCTATTTGGCACGATGCTGGATACAAAGAAAGCGATGTAGATGCTGAAGCGGTTGTGTCTGCTGACAAGTTTCTGCCAAAATGCGATCGCATTAAAGTGTACGAATTACCAGGTAACGGCTATCGGATTGTCGGTCCCAACCGAGAGGTTTACATCCAAGGAGGGCAGGAACAGGATAATGAATCTTACGTAACTGAAATTCAATTTCCTGTTGAAAAGATTTGATTCTGCCCAAATTTACCGGGCTATTTGAAAGAGTCTGTTGGCGAATCAAGACAGGGTTTCACCCATCACCCCCTCAAAAAGGCGTTTCTGGACTAAATGTCTAATTGACTATGTAGCTGTTAACTACAAAGAGCTAACGCCAATACTGACTTCCAGAAATGAGGGGTGATGCGCCCCACGAATTCGCCAACAGTCTCTTTCAATCGCCGAGTCTTCTATTTCCCCAAACAAAAAGCGCCCCTATTTCTAGGGGCGCTTTTTGACTATC
>NZ_JAUBOJ010000043.1:0-29118 GCF_036700185.1 Microcoleus sp. BM001215392
CCCCCTTCTTAAGGGGGATTTAGGGGGATCTAGACTTTGCCTAAAAGCGACATTTATTGTAGGTTTAAGTCTTAAGTTGTCACCAACGATATCTATCTGGTAACGATTAATGAGCATGAAAGTAGGTAAACTATGAGTGCAGCAATATTAACAACAAAACAGTACGTTGAAGAACAAGATGGTTGCTATCGCGTCCTTGGTAAGCGCGTTTCTTTAGATTCAATTGTCTATGCTTTCCTGGCGGGACAATCCCCAGAAAGTATCGTTCAATCATTCCCTGTGCTGACACTAGAAGAAGTTTATGGTGGGATTTCGTTCTACCTTGCTAACCGCACAGCAATTGATGCTTATTTATTCGAGGGAGAACAACTATTTGAAACCTTGAGACAGCAAGCAAGGGAAAGTAATTCATTACTTTATCAAAAACTCTACACCGATCGCACCAGCCAGTTATGAAAATTCGCTTTCAAGCAGATGCAGATTTGAACCAAGCGATTGTGACGGGTATTGTGAGACGCGAACCAACTCTTGATTTTCCAACATCAAACGTATCAAATTTAACTGGTTTGACTGATTTAGAAGTCTTGAATTTTGTAGCCCAAGAGGGTAGAGTTCTCGTTTCTCACGACAAAAGAACCATGCCAAGATATTTTGCTGAATTTGCAGCGACTCAAACCAGTTCGGGAGTGATTATTGTGTTACAAAGTTTCCCAATAGGCGAAGCAATCAACCATCTAATCAAGATATGGCAAGCATCTGAAGCCGAAGACTGGGTTAATCGTATTGCATATTTACCTTTATAAAGTCAGTCTCTGTAGGGTGCGTCAGATATCAAGATTTTAGGGCGTATTTTCAGGTTTTTGTCTCACGCACCCTACCGATGATTAACTATTTCCAAAGAGATTGCCTTTTCGTAATTGGATCTATAACTTCTTTTTCACCGAATATTGTGATTCCATAAAAGTTTAGCTCGCCGTAAGCCACTGCCTGCGTTTTTTCCAATTGCTCCTTGTACGTATCTCCTGTCATGGTTTCTAGAAAATCCACGAAATGAAGATTGTTTTCACGCGCTTTGTCACGAATTTTGCGAATTTCGTTTGAAGTTCCACGCAGAACGATGAGAGACAAAGCTGATATGCTGCTATGGACAATCTCATTTCGATCGGGGAAGTCAATAAAGCTCATCTTTTCTCGAAGCTCTTCGCTTGCTGAAGCTACTAAACCAGCCACCATATGGGCCACAGCGTTCATTGCAGTGCCGGGTTCCAGGGTCTTGTTTAAAACAGCAACTATTTTGTACTTAGCGGCATTATGTTCTACTGACATCGCTTTCAAACCAACTTTTGGGTAGTTAACGACTTAAACCTAACTCAGAAATCCTACCACGCTACCTGGAAGTTATTTGCGATCGATTGAGCGATCGCAACCGATCCACAACCGATCGCAATTGAACTCACCCCCGAATTGCTGTTGCCCCACCCGTGCGATATAATGTTGTTACTAGATTGTAGAATAGCAATCAAAAAGAAAGGGATAATTATGACCGTCGAACAAGCCATTTTGGAAAATGTCAAGGTCTTATCGCCAGACCAACAACAAGAAGTTTTAGCTTTCATCAAAGTCTTGCAGTCCGATAAATGGGAACATATCTATAAAGGACGCTTCCAAGAACTGCAACAAGAAATTCGTCAAGACACTGACATCGATCCCGATGATGACCCTACTGAAACTGTAATCGAAGGAATTCAGCAAGGCTTCCATGAGGCAATTACCGGAAAAACTCTCCCCTTGTCTCAACTGTGGGATGGCATCGATGACAATTGATCGCCCACAAGTGCAGACCGACCTACAGTCATAATATTGTCCGAAGGCGATCGCCCTTAAAATATTTACAAAACTAAATCTGGTATACGATTTATATCTAGCTGTTATAATAGATAAACCTGAGCATTAAAATCGCAAATGTATGACAGCAAAAATACACATCAGCAACTTGGGTAATTCCTTAGCTTTGCCAATACCAGACTATATTGTAAAATTGTTCAACCTGAAAGCAGATGATTCCGTAATTTGCAGTATAGAAAATGGAAAAATGGTCATAGAGCCTGTAAATCAGAAAATTTCCAAATACACCCTAGATGAACTATTGGCAGGTGAAATAGAACCCAGCGAAGAAATCTCTTGGGGGAAACCAGAAGGAGAAGAAGTTTGGTAAACTACATCCCCGAACGAGGTCATTTCATTCGCCTCAATTTCGACCCTCAAGCAGGACACGAACAAATGGGTACTCGACCTGCACTGGTTGTGAGTCAAACTAAATTTAACCGAAAAATGGGGTTTGTGTTTGTCTGTCCGATTAGCACCACACAACGCAAAAATCCGTTTTATGTTCCCATTCCAGAAGGTGAAGCGGTGACAGGTGTAATTATGACAGATCAACTGCGTTCTCTAGATTATCGCGCAAGGCAAGCAAGTTCGATTGGTGAATGTTCAAAAGATTTGCTTGAGGAAGTATTGAAACGAATTGAACCTATTTTGTTTGAAGATATGACTGTTGATGAGTAGTTAATCATGAAGAATACGGCAGTTGTGTAGTTGGCATTAACAATGAATATTTACGACGTTTCACGGAAACACAAAGGCACACTATGAAAGCGATGGAAACCACCGGAAAAATTGACGATCGAGGGATGGTTTGTATCGATCGACCCCTTGCTATTGTAAGCCACAGCCACGTTCGGATCATTGTTTTAGTACCGGAAGACACTGACATCGATCCTGATGATGACCCCACTGAAACTGTCCTGGAAGCGATTCAGCAAGGCTTCCACGAAGCAATTACCGGACAAACTCTCCCCTTGTCTCAAATGTGGGACGGAATCGATGACAATTGATCGACAACCGATCCAAATTGAACTTACCCCTCGATTTCAACGCGACCTGCGAACTTTAATATTATGGTTGCTCGATCGGACATAATATTAGAGATGACATCAGATAATTCTACTCAAACAGTCACAATTTATAAAGCTCCCCAGCCAGGGTTAGCGCAAAAATTATTGCGAGATGGTTTCCAGCCAGCAGACTTTCCAAACAATCCACCCTACGAAAATGGCAAGTGCTACTTCGCAGCCCCCGATTCGAGAAGTCTGGCTGAAGAATATAACAATCATTACCAGCAAGGAATATTGGAGGTGATAATAGACAAGCAAACCTACGAGATAACATTTAAGCCACTGGAAAAATTCTATCAGGGAGGCCCAAGTATTGAACTAGCAATCCCGCACAATCTTTTTCCTATTTTGAATCAGTTTCCGAGAATCCTAAAACAGCAATAGTTGACTATGAATCAAGAATTTTGGAACCTGATCGAGTCCAAGTATCCACTTGGAAAACTCATATACGGCAAAGTTGAATTTCATGCACCTTTTGGAGTGTTTGTCAATCTTGGAGATGCAGAGGTAAAAGGACTTATTCAAATTTCTGACTTTCTCGATACAGGCTCGATGACAGCAGAAATGTATCCCGATATTGATTCGCCTGTTGGTGCTGTTGTCATTGGCTACACTAAAGACGATCGCCAACAAGTTTGGTTGAGCGTTAAACCCAGTGTTCTACAAAAATCCCTTGTCAAGCTAAAAATTCCCGTGGCAAATCAACAAGCAAAATGATTCAATCCATCCCGCAAATATCCATCAAACCTGGATATCGTCCCCAGTCAGATGATAAAACTGCTGAAGCTGATGCAATTGATTTCTACCTACTGCGACAACTCACCAATTCCCAGCTGTGGCAAATGGCGACAAAATTAAATCGTTGGGCAAAAACTGTTAGCTTGCGCGGCATGAAAAAAGCTTGTCCATCAACCTATCAAGAGCGATTTGCCCGATCGATCTTACGTAGCAAATGGCTACCGATTTTAACCCCCACCAGCGAGCCCTCTATGTGGACGCAAGACCCCAGCGAAATTGCTAGACTGTTGCATCCAATTTTTGAAACATTAGATATCCCTTATTATATTACAGAAGGAGTTGCCGCTTCTGTCTATGGTGACCCGAGAACAACACGCGATTTAGATTTGGTAATTGAATTACTCCGAGATAATATTTCTCAATTAGTTGCAGCACTAGAAACGGCTGGTTTTTACTGCCCTCCGGGTTCGGTAGAAGATATTCAACAGGGCCGAGGGATGGTGTTGAGCGTCACTCACATGACTTTAGTATTGAATGCTGATATTGTGCTGAATTCTCATACTGAATTCGATCGCTCAAAAATGGCAAGACGGCGATTAGAAGCCCTTGACGAAGCTGGTATAGAACAATTTTGGATTGCTTCTCCTGAAGATATTGTATTGGCAAAACTGCTCTGGCGGCAACAGTCTCAGTCTCAAAAACAATGGAATGATGTTTTGGGAATTCTGAAAGTCCAAGCTGAGCATTTGGAGCGGGGTTATTTAACAGAGTGGGCGCAACAATTGGGGTTGATTGATGATTTGAATCTAGCTTGTACTGAATCAGGGATTTGATGCGATCGCAAATTGTTCATTTCGTGGCGATCGCACCCACTCAATCTGTATCATTATACGTACAGACTTTTAAAGCTTAATTATTTTTATGCAAGTTATTTTAGGCAACATCACACAACTGAAAGTAGATGCGATCGTCAATGCTGCAAATACCAGTTTGCTTGGAGGTGGTGGAGTAGATGGTGCAATCCACAAAGCAGCAGGCCCGGAACTTGTTGACGAATGTCGATCGCTCCGAGGCTGCAAAACCGGGGATGCTAAACTCACAAAAGGATATCGCTTACCCGCGCGCTTTGTCATCCACACCGTAGGCCCAGTATGGCAAGGAGGCGATTGCCGAGAGCCCGAACTCTTAGCCCAATGTTACCGCAAGTGCATGGAAATCGCGATCGAGCAAAAGTTCGAGAGTATCGCATTTCCTTGCATTAGCACCGGCATTTACAAATATCCCAAGGATTTAGCAGGTGAGATTGCAGTCAAAATCTGCTACGAAGAAATGCAAAAAAACGGCGCTCCTCAAAACATAACTTTTTGCTGCTTCGATTGGGAGAATCATCAGGTTTATGAGAAGATTGTAGCAGTTCTCAGGCAGAAAGGCTATCAGAAAAATGATTCCAGAAATGAAAACCTATTTAGCAGCGACTGAAATTATCGATCGCCATGATTTCACAATTTTAGCACTCGCGAACAAGATAGGATCGCAACACGATACAATCGTCACAGGAATTATGAACGGCGAAGCAAATGTTGATTTTAAAATCTGCGATCTATCACATATAATCTAAAATTAGACCAGCCATCAAAAACCATCGCCATGAGCGTAATTGCAGTTAAATGGTCGATCGACGAATACCACCAAATGCTCTCCTCGCGCATTTTGGAAAATGGGCGCGTCGAATTGCTGAAGGGAGAAGTTGTTGAAATCTCGCCAGAAGGAAAACCCCACGCCTATTTTAGCAGCGAAGCAGGAGAATATCTGATCCGGCTGTTGGGCGATCGCGCTACCATCCGTTCAGCCAAGCCGATTACGCTTCCTCACGACTCGGAACCAGAACCGGATATTGCGATCGTACAACGATTAGGCCGCACATCTCTCGAACATCACCCCTATCCCGAAAACATTTTCTGGCTGATTGAATACTCAGATTCCACTCTCGTTAAAGATTTGGAGACGAAAACGAAAATTTACGCAGAAGTCGGAATCCCTGAATACTGGGTGGTTAACCTCAAAAGAACACAC
This sequence comes from Microcoleus sp. BM001215392, assembly GCF_036700185.1. NCBI lineage: Bacteria > Bacillati > Cyanobacteriota > Cyanophyceae > Oscillatoriales > Microcoleaceae > Microcoleus > Microcoleus sp. BM001215392. The sequence continues at coordinate 5,766 of NZ_JAUBOJ010000043.1, forward strand.
CTCGTAGTATTTCGAGATCCTCTTGATGGAGATTACGCTTCCAAGCTGACGCTAACCACCGGAATCGTTAACCCGCTAGCATTTCCCGATGTGGCTGTGTCGGTAAGTGCGATCGTCAGCACTGGATTTTCCTTCTAAATTTCCCCTTCAAATAACAGGCGAACCATCCTGAAATACCAGCAATTCTCCCGGTTTAATTTGCGTCCAATTTTCATTATCTGTAAGCGGAAAAGTAGCAATTACAGCCACGCGATCGCCTTCCTTGGTCAATTCCCGAAAATCCACAGTCACATCCTCGTCGATCGAGTGCGCGCTGGCAAAAGGTGCTTGGCGCACAATATAATGCAGATTAGTAGAACAGTGTACAAATAAGTGTTCCCCATCAGAAAGTAAATAGTTAAAAATACCGTGTTCTGCTAAAGTTTTAGTAAGTTCGTTCAGTACCGCGTATATTTCTGTCAAACCAGGCTTATTTTGAGGGAAACTTGCTCGCAATTTTTCTAAGATTAAACAGAAGGCTTTTTCACTATCAGTTTTGCCGACAGCTTGATAAAATCCGGCACTTTTTGGATTGAAATTTTCCAGATTCCCATTGTGAGCAAATACCCAATAGCGCCCCCAAAGTTCCCGGATAAAAGGATGGCAGTTTTCCAAAGCAATTTCGCCTTGGGTAGCTTTGCGGATGTGAGCAATGACGTTAGTTGAATGAATGGGATAGCGACGGACAACTTCCGCAACAGGAGAAGCTATCGCAGGTTTAGAGTCTATAAACAGGCGGCATCCCAAGCCTTCAAAAAAAGCAATTCCCCAACCGTCTTGATGAATGTCGGTTCTGCCGCCTCTTGCAGAAAAACCTTCAAAAGAAAAGCAAATATCTGTTGGAACATTGCAGTTCATTCCCAGTAATTGGCACATAGCTTTTAAATTTCTGAAGTTTGGATGGATGCCGCAGCTATTGGCAGCTACGGATTTACGATGATACCATTATAGTATGAATTGATTTGGCACGCTCGAAAAAACATAACTAATTTGCTTTGTCAACCGTAATACTACTTAAATTATATAAAAATGCGATGCCATAAAATTAAGTTGCGTATCACAAATAACATTCTGGATTGTTCCGTTTGTGTTGCAAATCTTTGCTGATGTATGACGAGGGTATCTATCGCTGCGAAATGGTAAAACAATTATCAACAAACTGGTGATTCACTTGCGACCAAAAGTCATAGCATTTTTGATTTGAGATTCAAGAATTGGAAATAAATTATTTTATCTTGTTTGGAGCTTGACTATAGTTACATTTTTTTTTAAACTAATATCAGTTATCAAATTAACCAGCACGTTGATTTCTATCTCGAAAGTTGCCATCTAATCAATGAGATCGATCGGGGCGGATCGAATTGGCAGGTGTTTAATGTTGGCTGCATTAACTAGACTTCCGCATTGATTTTTATGTTGCTCCGGGGCGGTTCACTACTAATATCTTTAATTTCATAGCCTCATTTTTAATCAGGTCGTCTCGTTTTCACGCATCTTCAATCACCAAGTACCAAGTATAACAACTGAAAATGAAAAATCCCAACCAAGAATCCGATCGCCCAAATCGACAAATCGTCGCCAGCTTAATCCTCGGATGTGGATTGCAGGGATTATTCTGCCTTCGGGCACTAGCAGAACCAAATTCACCTGAATCTACCGCTATCATTGAAAACCAGGCCCAACCCGCCCCTAGCGAAATTGCGATTGATGCAGCCGAGACAATCTTACCGGAAAATCAGCAACTTGTCGATCGCAACATCCCAGCATCCGAGCCCAGTTTATCCCAATCTCCGGCTACTCTTAAAAACCCGGGTGAACCAGCCCCTGCGGCAATTGCGATAGATGCACGCGATCGCATATTAGTAGAAAATGCTCCATCAGTTAATCAGAATATCCCAGCACAACCGAGTTTACCTGAATCTCCCGCCACTATTGAAAACCTTGGTGAAACTGTCGCAGAGGAAAACGCAGAACAAGTTACATCTGTTTCTCAACTGAGCGACGTAAAACCCACAGACTGGGCATTTCAAGCATTGCAATCCTTAGTAGAAAGATACGGCTGCATAGCTGGATATCCCGACGGCACCTTTCGCGGAAACCGCGCTTTAACCAGATATGAATTTTCTGCCGGACTCAATGCTTGCTTGGATAAAATACGCGAATCAATCGGCACAGCAAATCAAAATAAAATCAAGCAAGAAGATTTGATAAAGATTCAAAAATTGCAAGAACAATTTGCAGCCGATATCGCCGTACTGCGCGGTCGCACCGACTTACTAGAAGCGCGAACAACAGAACTACAAGCCAATCGATTTTCACCCAGAGTCAAGTTATCAGGATTGACCATTCTGGGGATACAAGGCCGCAGTCCCAACCGTGCAGATCGCGCTCCCAGAGATGGCAAAAGAGATACCAAAGACCCCGGTACTAATGTCAATACTATCGCTTTAAATCAGTTATACTTGACCGCTCAATTTAGCCCCCGCAGTAACTTATTCATCGGTCTTTTAAGCCAAAATGGCAGCACTTCACCCCAATTAACCGAAGATGCAAACCTTGCTTACAATTTCGGCGAAACATCTGGCGTCACCCTCAGCGACCTCAACTACCGCTTTCTGATCGGCGATAAATTAGCAGTTTTTGCAGGGACAGCGGGAGTTAACATGATTAGCGGCTTCCGAGGGCCGAATCGTGCAGAAAGTGCAGCTTCCGGCCCGATTTCTGCCTTCGCTCAAAGAAACCCAATTTTAAATACTGGTTTTGGTCAAGGCGGCGCGGGAATTGACTGGCAATTTGCCAAACGAGCAAGTTTACAAGCCGTTTATTCTACTACCGTTCCCGGATTTTTTGTCAGTTCTAATGGCCCAACGGGACACAATACACTCGGATTGCAATTAACTCTGACTCCGGCCGATCCAGTGGATTTTACTGTTTATTATGTCAACGACTATTCGCCGGATGGCAATTTGATTAGTTTCGCAGGAGACAGTCAATTGACCGCTGTAAATCCCAGCACCAGCAAGTCAGCATCTTTGCAAACTAATGCTGTGGGAGCGAGTGTAAATTGGCGGGTTTCGTCGCGAGTTTCCCTGGGAGGTTGGGCTGGTTATACTAATTCTCGGATTCCGGGCAAGTCTGGCAATGTAGCAACTACAAATTATATGGTGTTTGTGAATTTTCCAGATTTGTTTGGTACCGGAAATTTAGGGGGAATTTATATCGGTCAACCTCCTAAAATTGTCAGCAGCAATTTACCTACAGGTAACAACATTCCTGATTTTTTAGATACGGGTTTAGGGCGCAAAGGTGGCCAGCCGGGAACTACTACTCATGTAGAAGCGTTCTACCGCTTGCAGGTGAACGATAATATCAGCGTTACTCCCGGATTTATGATGATTTTTGAACCAGATCGCACTCGCAATAGCGATCCAATTACGGTTGGTGTGTTGAGAACTTCCTTCTCTTTTTAATTTGGTTAAATAGTCAGGACTGAAGTGCTCTGATGTGGTTCGATCGTCAGGACTTCTGTCCTCCTGCGATCGCCCCGCATTCCCGAATGATTATCACAAATGAGTATTTTTACTCTGCACCTGTTTTCGCTTCGTGACACCGATTGAAACCGCGGAAGATAAATTTTAATTTGTTTTATAGGTACAAACCCATCATCTTTACTAAAGTTTTATATTATGGCGGAGGATTTTATGATTATCTCTGTATTTTCTACATAACAATACGTAGTTGCTGCTCAAAAAAGATCCGCATATTCACTCTGGGAATCACTTTTTGATTCAATTACCATCTTAACATATCTGCAATCGTTCCTGAAGTTAGGGTTAAAAAAGATGATTAAATTAACTGGCTATTTTTGGGCTCTGGGTCTGGCAGCAATTTCGGCGGTGACAGCCTGTCCTTGTCAAGCACAAACGGCTGTTCAATCAAATATAAATATAACGGGAGAGAAAAATTTAACAACGAGTGAGTCGCCAAATGCTGCTAACACTTCTGCTGGAGCTCGCCCAAAAGCTGTTAACGCTTCTAAATCTTTTGCGATTTCCGAGACTAATACCCTACCTGCTGCATCTACTTCCAAGGCGGCGGCTGCATCCAAGGAAACTGTACGCAACAATCCTTTAGGATGTCGATTTTTTGATATTCCTTCGCTTCGACAATAATAAGTATGGGGATATCTGGGCAAAAAAGAATATCATGGCTCAATAGAGATCGATCGCTGTTTAAAAATCGTCATAGCTGTTTATTTACGCGATCGCGAAACTTGCAAGTTACAGCCCATGTTCAACCCAGCTAAAATACTCAGCCGACTTCCTCTGACAAAAAGAGCGATCGTCCAAGTTCCCCTGCGAACACTCCTGATCGTTCCGTTTGTCCTGCAAATCTTCACAGCCGTTGGGCTGACTGGATATTTATCGCTGCGCAACGGACAAAAAGCAGTTAACGATTTAGCCGATCGCCTCAGTACCGAAGTTAGCGCCCGCATCACCCAGCACCTCGATACCTACCTCGCAACTCCCCAACAAATCAACCAAATCAATGCTGGGGCGATCGAAGTAGGACAGATCGACCCGCAAAACCTGCCCAAACTGGGACATTATTTCTGGAAACAAATGCAGGTATTTAATGTGGGCTACATCTTTTACAGTTCAGCAGAAGGTTACTATGCCGGCGCTGGCTATTTACTCGATCCCGCAAAGATTGTGATTGATGAACTCTCAGCCAAAACAAAAGGTAAAACTCACAGCTACAATACTGACCAGCAAGGAAATCGCATTAAGTTTAGCTATGATTACGATTACGAACCTCGGAAGGATACAGTTTATAAAGATACAAAGCTAGCGCAAAAACCGATTTGGAGTAAAATCACAAATTGGGAGGGTTTTCCTGAGATTTTATCCATTGCATCCGGCTATCCTGTTTACAATAAAAATCAAACTTTAAAAGGAGTTTTAGTTGTTGACGTGCGCCTTTCTCAAATTAGCGATTTTTTACGCAAATTAGCAGCTAGTTCATCTATAAAAATTTTTATTGTCGAGCGTTCCGGTTTGCTAGTGGCTAGTTCCTCTAGCGAACAGCCTTTTAAAATCATCAATAAAAAAGCTGAGCGATTGAATTGTCTCAATAGTGGCGATCGCCTCATCCAATCCACGGCTGAATATTTGCAACAAAAGTTTGGCAACTTTCGAGAAATAAAAGCAAATCACCACCTAGAATTTACCGTAAAAGACCAACATTACTTCGTCCGACCAACGGCTTGGAAAGATAAATTTGGTTTAGACTGGCTGGTAGTCGTCGTCGTCCCAGAATCTGACTTCACATCACAGATTAATGCCAACACCCGCACCACAATTTTCCTGTGTTTGGGAGCATTATTGCTAGCAGTTTTTGTGGGGATTTGGACATCTCGCTACATTATTAGATCCATTTTTCGCATCGTCACCGCCTCAGAAGCGATCGCCTCTGGGGAATTATATCAAAAAATTCAGGAATCAAGAATTCAAGAACTAACGACATTAGCTAACTCTTTTAACTCCATGGCCCAGCAGTTGCGCGAATCTTTCAGCAGTTTAGAAAACACCAATGAAAAACTAGAACTTAGAGTCGCCGAACGCACAAAAGAACTTTCCGAAGCTTTGTACAACCTGCAAATAACTCAATCACAATTAGTGCAGACTGAAAAAATGTCTAGCCTGGGGCAAATGGTAGCAGGTATTGCCCACGAAATAAACAATCCTGTCAACTTTATTCACGGCAATATCACCTGTACTAGAGATTACATTCAAGACTTGCTAGAGATTTTAAGTCTTTATCAAAAGCACTATCCCCAGCCTGCGGTAGAAATTCAGAAATACTCAGAAAATTTTGAGATTGATTTCCTCAAACAAGATTTACCAAAAATACTAAATTCCATGGAACAAGGAACCAAGCGCATCAACGAAATTGTTTTAAACCTGCGTAACTTTTCTCGTCTCGACGAATCGCAAAGAAAACAAGCCGACCTTCATGAAGGCTTGGAAAGCACTTTATTAATTTTGCAACACCGATTCAAAGCTACCGACAAAAAGCCAGCCATTGAAGTTATCAAAAATTACGGCAATTTGCCAAAAATAGAATGCTATCCTGGTTTGTTAAATCAAGTTTTTATGAATATTTTCACTAACGCGATCGATGCTATGGAAGAATTAGAGTTTTACCGTAAAAATATTAAGCCAGTCATTGAGATTTCTACCGAAATGACATCAGAAAAAGGTTGTACAGTCCGCATCAAAGATAATGGTTGCGGCATTTCTAGAGATTTACAGTCGAAGATATTCGATCCTTTTTTTACAACTAAACCTGTAGGGAAAGGAACCGGGTTAGGCTTGTCTATCGCTTATCAAATTGTCGAAGAAAAACATCAAGGAAATCTGACTTGCACGTCAAGATCGGGAGAAGGAACGGAATTTGTAATTTCACTTCCTAACCCTCTTAAAAATACGAATAAATCTTAATACTATTCATGCCTTTTCTAGTTTATGGGGGGAAATCTGAGAACTGTTGGATATTGCTCAAAATTATTTGAGGCTTGCTTTTATACTGTTCAACTTTGCCGCTGATATACACGTAACCGCGTCCTTGACCTGCATAACGTTTTTCAATTAACCGCTGCAAAGGAGCCATGGCATCAGTTGCAGCATCCGGTATCCACAAGTCTAATTTACGATCGACAGAACCAGCATAAATGAGAGCGCTGCTGCCGATCCATTTATTAATCCCACCCTGCAAATCGCAGAAAATAGTAATTGATTTGGCATTCTCCGAAGCCGCTAGGATTTTCGGGTAGTGCATTTTCACAGACAAAGCTCCAGTGGTGGCTTGGGACAAGCGAAACTCTTCAACAATCGAGCCGCGCATCGACCACCAAGGCAGCAAATTAGCATAGTTTCGACAGGGAATCTTGGCATTGGTAATCGGATTCCAAATCATCAGATTGTAAGCTTTTGCCGCCGATTCAGCCTCAGTCATTTGTCGGTGATACAATCGGGAACGCCCGTATTTCATAAAATAAGGACTCCAGCCTTCTTGAATCAGTTTGAGATTGTAATTTTCTCCATCTTTATATACGTAGCAGAGCAGGCGCCCGTAGTTATCGCGATGTTTGTTGAGAGCCACTTCTACCGGATCGTCTGTATCAAATTCTATGTCAATTTCAGCAAGTTTACCATCAGCGGCACAGAAATATTTTTTAGCCATTTCCGAAGCTGCTCTCCCCGCCGCAGTTACAGGTTTTGAAGTGCTGGAGTAACTTTCTTCTGTATCGACGCAAATCAGCCGCAGAGACTCGGTTTTACCGTTGATAGAAATTTTGATAGTGTCGCCATCAACTACATGAGTTACTTGCAGGTTCGGAATTCTGGTTGCCATATTTCGCACCCTGTGATACTTGAGATTTGATTCGCATATCGGCTAAATTGTACATGAGTTTGCTCCTAAATGCAATTGGTTAGGAGTCAGCAGTGCTCTGTGCGCCACCGGATATATAGCGGTGCACAAGCAGCCTATTGATTAAAGTTGGTATTTTTATATTGATTTTTGCAAGTTGGTGCGCAACTTATCAAGTCGGGAAAAAACGCTCTAAAATCTGATTCAAGCTGCTGATAATTAACTGTTAAATCTTCCACTCCCCCTGCTAAATTATTTGTCCGCTTGATTCTTGCTGAAATTCGATGCAGAGCACAGTCTATTCCGTCAATTTCCTGGTAAGAACCGAGCAAATCGCGGGCGATTATTTGCGGCATCACCCGCTTGAGTGATTCTGGTAATATATCGCGATTGTCTTGCAGGACTTTGTAGGGCGCGAAAAATCGCTGAGGGGAGTTTCTGAATATTCCAGCCAATTTTTAGCTAAGAAGCGATCGTAAAATACGTCAACCAAAACTCCCGCAAACCTGCGTCTCTGGGAGCAAACAAGGCTTTTGCTCGATCGCACTATTGCATGAGAGTCGGTATAGCGATCGACTTTTCGGTGCAAATCGATGCCATTTCTAATTTCGCGATCGTAAAGATTGACTGCCGAACCCTTGACAAAATCGCCTAATAGGTTGCCAATCAACGATTCTGGCGTACCATCTGATAAAAATAGATGAACTAAATAATTTATTGCTACACTCAACACATCTCATACCATTTTTGAAACATGATGCAACTGTATTTGTAGGGTGTGTTGCTCTCTTTAAATCCCTATTTAATCGACTTACATGAGAAGTGCTAAATCCAGATCCAAGGAATAAGTTTGTTAGCTAATGTTCTGATTAGTAACTTCACTTTCTTCTCTTCATAAATTTGATTGTCCGACCCTCTATAACCTTCCAGTTGAGGTATAGTACGAAAACGCTTGAATATTTTATATTTTGAACCTTTTTTTTCGTCTATAATTTTACGGAAATTTACCTCGGAAGAACCTGCAATATAATCCTCTTTTATCGACTCGTAAATGCCATTTATACTGTGTTGATAAAAATCCTTATTCCAGCATAAAATATATAAGTCTATCCAATAAATAGGAATATTTCGACAGTTACAATAAAAATCAGAATAGGGGGGAGCAGTCTTAATGACATCTGCAAGATTACGAAGAATGTATCGGCCAGTAACCTTCCAGATATTTGCTTGAGCTGGTAAATCGTGAATCAGCCTTGAATGCTGCATCACATAATCAAGCATCTTGAACTCACCATATCCACGACCGTATGCAGGAGAATAGTCTAAGCCTTCAAAGGAAATAAATTCAATTTTGTTGAGGGCATCATACTGTCTAGCAAGCTCGTGCAGCGTACTGATATCAGATGCGGAGTTATCTGCAAAAATTAAGCCAGAAATTGTTCCATTTGCCAAACACGATAAATAGAATTCAAAAGCTTTGCGGTAGTCGTTTAATCTAATATTTGGATCGGTTCTTGAAAGTTGTCTAGCACCTGGAGGTGGAGTTATGGTTGCTGTAAGGATTAGCACATTTGCTTTTTGCTCTGATGGCTCAGACATTTTGGATATCTCCTGTTTTGCAAAGCGTGTCAAATACTAATTTTAGCAAAGTCAAAAAGTATCCGCTCAATAAATCGGGGTAGACTACTGTGTAGGGAAGGATTTTGCAATGGTTGAGGCTCGTCAGTGAACGATTTCTCCCGATTTGTTGAGCGGATACCCTTTATTTTCAGGGTTTTCTAACATTCCTACACTATACATTGCCGTAAATATTGCATCATTGTCAATAAACCCAAAGACACCCGGTTTCTGGCTAGTTATGCAAGATTTTAATTATACCGAACAATTAAACCGCAGATGAACGCAGATGTAATCTTATCTGCGTTCATCCGCGTTATTCTGCCTACATCTGCGGTTGCACAGCCCTAGGAATCAGCCCGCAACTTATCCAAAACAGTCCGATCTTCCAAAGTCGAAGTATCCCCTGTCACCTCTTCTCCAGCAGCCAAAGAACGCAGCAACCTGCGCATAATTTTACCGCTGCGAGTTTTCGGCAAAGCATCGGTAAATCGAATCTCTCCCGGACGGGCGATCGCCCCAATCTCCTTCACAACGTGCTGCTTCAACTCCTTAGCCAATGCGTCGCTAGGCTGCTGCGAGTTATCCAGTGTCACAAAAGCGACAATTTCCTCACCTTTAATCTCATCCGGTTTGCCAACAACCGCAGCTTCCGCCACCGCTGGATGCGATACCAAAGCCGATTCAACTTCCATCGTTCCGAGTCGGTGTCCGGCGACATTAATCACGTCGTCAACGCGGCCCATTACCCAGAAATAACCGTCTGTATCTTTGTGCGCGCCGTCTCCGGCAAAATAGACAAATTCCCCGTCTTTGGGATGCAAATATTCCCAATAAGTGCGGCGGAAGCGATCGGGATCGTTGTAAAGCGTTCGCATCATTCCCGGCCAAGGATGTTTCACAACTAAATAACCGCCGCTTTCATTAGTTACTGGTTCGCCATCTTGGTCAACAACATCGGCAACAATTCCGGGGAACGGAAGGGTTGCAGAACCAGGTTTTGTGGGGATGGCACCGGGCAGAGAAGTAATCATAATTCCGCCTGTTTCTGTTTGCCACCAAGTATCAACAATCGGACAATTGGAGTTGCCAATTACGCGCTGATACCACATCCAAGCTTCGGGATTTATCGGTTCGCCGACGGTTCCTAACAATCGTAAAGATGACAAATCTCTAGCATTTGGCAACTCTTCGCCCATTTTCATAAACGTGCGAATTGCTGTTGGTGCGGTGTAGAAAACGGTGACGCCGTATTTTTCGATGACATCCCAAAAACAGCCGGGATTTGAAGGGCGGGGAGCACCTTCATACATGACAGTTGTCGCACCGTTGGACAGCGGCCCGTAGACGATGTAACTGTGTCCGGTAATCCAGCCAACATCAGCGGTACACCAGTAGACATCGGTATCTTGGAGGTCGAAGATCCACTTGGTTGTCATGTGGGTGTAAAGGTTGTAGCCGCCTGTGGTGTGGACGACTCCTTTCGGTTTGCCGGTACTTCCTGAAGTGTAGAGAATGAATAGCATATCTTCGCTATCCATCGGTTCAGCAGGACAATTTGCGGAGGCGTTTTTTTGCAATTCGTGCCACCAGCGATCGCGCCCTGGTTCCATTTGCACTTCTTGTTTGGTACGCTGGACGACAATAACGTTGGTAACGCTGGGTGCAGCGTTGTTGGCGAGGGCTTGGTCTACTTGTACTTTGAGGCCGACTGCTGCGTCTTTGCGGAAGCCGCCGTCTGCGGTGATGACGAGTTTTGCTTGGCCGTCGTTGAGCCGATCGCGCAAAGCTTCTGCACTAAATCCGCCAAACACAACGCTGTGTACTGCACCGATTCTGGCACAGGCTAACATAGCGATCGCAGCTTCGGGAATCATCGGCATATAAATACCGACGCGATCGCCCTTTTGCACTCCCAAATCCTTAATCACATTCGCCATTTGACAGACTTCGCGGTGGAGTTGCGCGTAAGTCAGGGTGCGCGAGTCTCCGGGTTCGCCTTCCCAAATTAAGGCGGCTTTATTTTTGCGCCAAGTTGTCAGATGTCTGTCCAGACAATTGTAAGAAATGTTAATTTTACCGTTTACAAACCATTTAGCAAAAGGCGGCTGCCAGTCGAGTACGGCATCCCATTTTTGAAACCAGTGCAATTCTTGGGTGGCGAGTTCGGCCCAGAATGCTTGGGGGTCAGCTTTAGCTTTGTCGTAGAGGGCTTGGTACTCTTCTAGGCTTTTGATGTGAGCTTTTTGAGAGAATTCAGCAGGCGGCTGAAACAGTCGTTTTTCTTGGAGTATTGATTCGATGGTATCTTGTGACATTGCTTTTAACTTTAACAGCGGCTAGTCTTTTTAACTATTGTTTGCACAAGTTGCTGCAAAAGTATGTTTATTTTCCTTAAGACTTTGGGGAATTTTGTTAATGTTGGAGGTGCATTAGAAATTATGGTAGCGGTAAATGCTCAATTTTATCTTGGTACTCATCATCAAACGAGCCTTGATAAATCAAAATTAGTTCGTCAATATTTTGACCAATACTCTGCTTGGAATTCAGGATAAATATTCCTGGAATATGACGATTTTGCTCTAGATGATCTGTTAAATGAACGGGCATAGAGCGGCGGTTGTTGGTAACAAGAATGAAATTGTGGATTTCGCACCAAATCAGAATTTCTGGATCGAGAGTGCCTTTGGCAGGTGCTGTTAATTCTCCCACTGCGAGAACAACCAGATCGGGATTGCGCCTGCGAATTTGGCTGGGATAGGCAGGATCGACATTTTCATCAAATAGATACTGGATTGCCATCAGCTTTTCTCATTGCATCTCTTGCTGCTCTTAGTTTGCGGATTTTTTCATACACTGGACGAGGATTGCGGCGCTGTTCTTCTCGCATTTTTTCGCCCCATTCCAACCATTCGGTTATGTACTTGCCGACTGCTTCTTTGTTGTGCAGGTAGTACAAAATGGTCGCATAAACTTGTTCGAGGGTGAGGGATGTATAAATGTTAGCGATTTCTTCGGCAGTTCGAGCGCGAAACAAATATTCATAAAGAATGGTTTCAATGCCAATTCGAGAACCTTTGAGGCGAATATCATCTGGTCTTAGGAAGTTGAAGTAGTCTTCTAGTTGCATAGCTGGTTCGGGGTGGTATCTGGTATGATTATATCATATGAATAGAAGATGGTTTGAGTTTTAAAATGTTAACAAAAATCAACAAAAAGGGCTTCACTCCTCTGGTAATGCTTTGATAATATAGTTGAATGGATTATCTCCAGACAATAAAATATCGCGCCAGAATCTCCTCTGCTGGGGAGGGTGAAGCATTTGGGTATAAAACACTCTTGTTTTAAATATAAATTGTCGCCCAAATGCTTCACCCCTACATTTCTGAAAAGCTTGATATCATTTATTAGAGATGTCTAACGGATCGGCCGATCGCACAAAAACCATGACCCAAAATTTAGAAGCCAGCCAACTTTCGCTAAATGACGTTCGTCGCCTTCTCAAACTGGAAAGACAAACAGAAGGTTCTTTTACTGATTTTTTCTCTCTGGAACCTCTGACGGATTTTGAACAGCAGGAATTATTGCAAATCAGCAATGACTTTTGGCGTTATCTAGAAGTGGGGAAAGTTTCCGAAGAATTGGTTAAGTTTTTATCACTTTCGCCGTTGATGAGATTGACGGGATTTTTTAAAGTTCCTGTGGTGCTGACAATGGAGGATAGCATTCCGATCGAGGTTGAGGATGGGGATACTTTAATTAAAGGGCGGTTAGATATTTTAGCCGTAAATCAGCCGGATGCGGAGATAGGGGCGACACCGTTTTGGATTTTGGTAGTCGAGGCGAAAAATAGTGCGATCGCCCCTTTGACCGGTTTGCCGCAATTGCTGACTTATACTTATAAAAGTTTGCAGCAACAATCGTCTGTTTGGGGATTGACTACGAATGGCGAAAGTTATCGGTTTGTGCGGGTGACGCGGGGAAATCCTTGTACTTATCAGATTTTACCGGAATTGAATTTGATTGATAAAGAGCGATCGATCTTGTTGGCGCAAGTGTTGAAAGCGATTTGCAAGTTGCAGAACGTGCAGTTACAGTTGGCTTAAACAGGCTCGATAATTGATATTACTTCTTGTACGATCGCACGGACGGGCAAAAGCTGCCTTTTGAATATTTTATACAACTTAGTAATGTTGTAACGCTTCAGTTACAGCCTTGCGAATGTCGGCATTGTGGCTGTGCTCAAATGTTTTGAGGAGATCGGTGATTGCGCGATCGGCATAGATGAGTTGCCCCAGGCGCTGCACGTATCGAAGTTGAACAAAGGGTTCGGCTTGGGGCATCTGTGCCATCAAGTAAACTTTGTATTCGTCCAAGAAATGATTTTCAAATCCCAACGTTTGTTCGCAAAGCATACTTAACTGCTGTTGTTGTTCCATATCTGAGGGAATCAAATATGCCCATTGCTGGCGGCACAGCAGATCCACTTTCTCCACCAAAGGTGTCCAGTCATCGCCAATCCGATCGCGGTAGTGGCGTGCAATCTCGCTCTTTCTTCCCCTTCCCGCATACTCACCTGCTTTGAGCAGCGTTAAAGCCGATGCTGCGCCAAAAACAATCAATGCCAGATCCTTGATTCCTGGATGGCTGACTCCATCAATTGTTCGCAAAAAGCGCCTATTGTATCCATAAAATAGTCCTTGAGGATCGGGATAAGTCAGCGGAACCTTTAATACTTGGAGGTGAGGACGGACTCGCGCAAATAAATCGTATTGGGCATACAAACTATCTCGAATATGCTCTGCCACAGGTTTCAGAGGCACATCTGCACGAATATCTTCCCCAGACAGCAGCAAACTATCAGTGTGAAACCGCACGCTGCCGGTTGACAATAAATGGGTTTCACCGACCAGTTTCACATCAAAATCGAGTGAGTTCAGCCTTTGGCACTCGGCGGCTATAATTGATGTCAATTGCTGTTTCTCGGCAGCACTGGGGCTGCCTTTGCAAACCGCTATTATATCCAGGTCGCTAGTTGCAACTGCCTCGCCGACCGCATAACTACCCACTAGATAGCAGCCCCTAATGCGATCGGGTAGCCCCACTTCCACTTGCTGCACGATCTCGCGCAAAATCGAGTCGATTTCTGTAATTCCTGTTGCTTGAATCAAATGAATTGAGGAAGTGCGATCGAACATCATAATAACAGCTATCTCGCTCATTAATTTCAGAGAATTTCTACAAATTTTAACCAATTTTATAGCAAATATAGTATTTGTTTTAGTCGGGACGGGAAGTTTTTAATAACGAATTTCCAGGATGGAAAGGTGCGGTTTTTGCCGATCGAAAGTTTGGATGAGTTATTGGCGAGGGCGAGGGAATGGCTGGGTGAAAATGTTTAACCGCAAATCAACGCGGATTGGTTGGCGATCGCACTTTTTCATCCGCATCAATACACCCGCAGTCCGGCAGGGGTTTAAACCCGCGCCTCAAAGCTGAAGTCCTCTCAAAGAGGACTAATGATTTCTTCAGTCCTCTTTGAGAGGACTTTCGCCCGACGCCAGGGGTTTAAACCCCTGGCGGTATTTTGGGTTAAGCGATACGAATTATGACGCATCAAAACCCAAGAAACCGGGTTTTTTTGCGTTTCTGCGACTGTAATGCAGTATTCTCGCAAAAACCCGGTTTCTGACCACCCGTGCGTCAGTCCTATCTTGTTTATTTTGAATTTGCCGATCGCATAATCGAGCGATCGCACCCACGCAGATTTACAGACATATTCAAGTCAAGATTTGTTAAAAAGTTACTGTTACCCGTGACATCAGTCAAACTCTTATCTTACCATAAGAAATGGCTCAAATTTGCAACAATAAGGTGAGAAAATGTCTGAACTTAGACAAAATCTAATTACCAGAGATTGGGTAATCATCGCCACCGATCGCGCAAAAAGACCTGACCAATTCGCTAACACAAAAAAAATACCCGCATTCCTACCCTCACATAGCCCAGACTGTCCGTTTTGCGTGGGAAATGAGGAAGACGGAACCTTAGAAACATTCCGTTTGGGCGATTCCCTACGGGATAGCTTCGCTTCACGCACTGGCTGGAAAGTCCGCGCAATTGGTAACAAATATCCCGCCCTCTCACCGACAGCAGAATGGATGAGAATATCATCGGGAATTCACCGCACCATGGCGGGAATCGGCGTTCACGAAGTAATTGTCGAAAACCCGCGACACGATTTGACGACTGCTTTGTTGACCGTTGAAGAAGTAACAGACATACTTTTAGTATACCGACAGCGTTATATAGAAATCAGAAAGTATCCCCATATTGAAACAATTATTATCTTCAAAAATCACGGAGAAAGTGCCGGAACTTCCCTCGAACACCCTCACTCCCAGATAGCAGCTACGCCCGTTGTCCCCAGCCTATTTCGCAGCCGGATTGATGCTGCAATTCGCTATTTTGACGACACGGGAGAATGTCTGTTTTGCCGCACTTTAGAAGATGAGTTAGCATCTGGTGAAAGAGTGATTTTTGAGAGCCAACATTTTGTCGCTTTTATTCCTTACGCTGCACTTTCGCCGTTTCATATCTGGATTTTTCCGCGCCGCCATTCCTCTTCGTTTGATGACATTACCGATGCAGAAATTACGGATCTTGCTGATACTTTGAAAACTGTACTTGCTAAGCTTTATTACGGATTGAACGATCCTGATTACAATTATAATATTCGATCTGTCCCAACAGCCGAACGGGCGACTAAATACTTTCACTGGTATATGGCAATTATTCCCAGAGTGTCCAAGCAGGCTGGGTTTGAGTTGGGTAGCGGGATGTTTATCAATACTGCTTTACCCGAAGAAAGTGCTGAGTTTTTGCGATCGATCGCAATTCCTGGCGATCGCAATTTCCAACCAAACTAAAGTATAATAAGTTACCATGCGTCCCTGAATGTCCGAAGCGAAGACGGGAGACAATTTAATAATTTTAAATCATCGGTTGAAATAAACAATTTAAATCTGCAACAGCTTAATTGACGCTGAAAATTTATCAACCTAGCAATACTTATCGATTTTTCCAAACTCACAACAAACTTTCGACATACTCCCAGCAGTCATCGCTAAAATTAGCTTTCAACATATCTCTAACTTTAGTCTCGATAGACAATCTCGCCTCGCCAGACTCCCGACTCTCGCCGATTTCGCAACTATTATCAGATAAATGTTGTTGGATGTGGGCGAGAGTATTGGCGAAATTAGCCAGAAAATAATGTTCGTCTACCCACGCTGTCGGATCGGGGATGGCTGGACTCCCAAAAGCCCGATCGACTAAATCATCTTTCGCAACATCGTCAGTCTGGTTTTTCATGCTGAGGTTGATTGAGATAGAATTTGCAACTTATCCCAATCTTAAGCGGAATTTTTAACGCTTGTGCGATCGCGATCGACGAACCGCAGTGATAAAAATGTGTAATTTGTGCGATCGCGATCGAGCTTTTTTTGTCAATACGTGTTATGGTCTCATTTCCCACTCAGCGACGGAGAGCTTTCACCTCCGGTAAAACAGACTTGGGCACCATTCCGTGAACTCCTTTCTGCGGATTGTTGACAGCTTGGGTAATCCTAAAATTTACGGCTAGCGAAGACAAAACATAAGCATCTTCTTCTTTGAAACCTGCAAAATGTTGCAGCCAATAAACCGTCTGTTTGACAGCCATGTCAAAGGCATCATCTAATGTTTGACCAAAACCCATAATTACAATATGAGTAGGCGTTTCAGCAAACGGAAATATCAGAAATAAGTTTTTGCGCAAGATGATTTGAATAGTCCCGTTCATCGAAGTTTCAATTGCAGTACCATTAACTTCGCCGTCTCCCTGTGCCGAATGTCCGTCACCGACGGAAAGCAAACCACCGCGCACCGAAACAGGTAAAAATAAGCGCGTTCCTGGTTGCAGTTCTTGATTGTCCATATTGCCGCCGTAGCGTTCTGGAGGAATAGAAGAACGGTTGACTTCTGCATCAGCAACACCGATAATTCCGAAGAAGGGATGCAGCGGAATCTTAACGCCGCTACCTGCGGGAAATTCCGCAATTTTTTGCTCTAAATCTAGCGGAATAAACCGCAATTTAGGTGCGGGGAAATACTCAGACAAAACTCCCCATCCGGTGCGAATTGCATTAAATCCTACTGGTAAACTCGGATAAACTTCCTCGATGTAAATTTCTAAAACATCTCCCGGTTCGGCATTGTTAACATAAATCGGGCCTGTTAGCAAGTGCGGGCCCGGGCCGACTTTGCGGTTGTCCGGCAAATTTTGACAAATCTCTAAAAATTCCGGCGTCAGAAATTCCGGCGGCGCCTTGTCAGCAACATAATATCCTGAATAGGTTTCGATATCGATGCGATCGCCCGAATCGACAGTTAAAGCAGGTTCTAGCTTCGGAGAGAAACCGCCTAAGTGTACGGTTTTGCAGTTAGCCTTCAGAAGGTGGCGGGTCATGTCTATTTGAGATTGAGGATGCTTTAATGGTATTAAGACTGTTATATCCCAAGTCTCAATCATTTTTGAAAAAGATTCTGTTGCGATGAACCCTAGAGGGCGCGGAGGGCGCTGAAAAACAGAATCGAGAGAAATGGAGACATCAGAAAATGTAAAAAAATGGTTGACTTTGGACATAAATAAACGTCCAAACCTGTCATGGAGATTGCCAAGTCTAGAATTTGAAATCGCTATTCTTCCCTCATACTAATGACTGCTCACTACTGACTGCTGTTCACGAGCGGGGACAGCAAAACATGACTACTGACTAATGACTAATGACTGATGACTAATGACTAATGACTAATGACTACTGACTACTGACTACTGACTACTGACTAATGACTACTGACTACTGACTAATAAATTATGTTAACACCGTTGCCCGATAAATTAGAAATACCCCAAGGTTCTTCTCGCAACCTGTGGTTTTTTGCAGTTTTGATTTTGATTCTCCTGTTCTTAGGTTTAATTCTGCAATCTTTTCTCAACAAACCCAAACTTTTAACCGATCCGTTTCTGCAACTTCCAACAACTAACTCGGTGCGAGTTGTTTGGTTTACCGAATTCCCCGGAACTCGCAATATTGTTGCTTGCGGTAAAAGTTTTAGTAAAATTGTGCCAGCAAATACTACCAAGCTAAGTCGTGTTCGCGAAGACAAAGAATCGCGCATCTCTGATGAAATGAAACAGGGCATAATTGATAACAATCCAATTTCCCGCAACATCTGGCGCCACGAAGCAGAAGTTACGAATTTAAGACCAGGTTTTCGGATTCCTTATCTCGTCACTAGCGAAAGAGAAGATGGCGCATCCGTTAGCAGCAAAATTTTCAGTCTTTCTCCAACACCAGCAGCAGGAATTAAGCTAAAAATTCTGTTCACTTCCGACCATCAATTGATGCCGATGACAGCGGCCAATCTTCAGAAAGTAGCAGAAACATTTGATAAAGTCGATGCGGTTTTCATGGCTGGGGATTTAATTAATATAGCCGATCGCGCTTCCGAATGGTTCGACGACGACCGAGGCCGCGCCTTTTTCCCCAGCTTTCAAGGCCGCGCCTTCTCCGAAATCGACAAAAACGGCATCAAAACATTGTACAGCGGTGGGGAACTGATCCAACACGCGCCTATATTTCCAGCGATTGGGAACCATGAAATTATGGGCAGGTTTTCAAATAGCAGCACCCTCAACCAGCAGTTTAATGATTCTTTCCCCCGCGCTGCTGTGGAAAAAATATATCCATACCTCACTCAACAATATGTAAAAGATCGAGACGTTTGGTTGAAAAATAATAGTTTTAATAGCGATACTTACAACGAAATTTTTAGCTTTCCTAGTGACAAAAATTACTATGCTGTTACTTTTGGAGACGTGCGCTTAATTACTTTGTATGTTACGAATATGTGGCGTACTCCGAATTTAGATCCAAATGCCAGAGGCAAATATCGGGAACGAGACGAAGATTTTGACCGCCCTGAAAAATGGGGATACGGCCAGCATATTTTTGAGCCAATTGTTAAGGACAGCGCTCAATATAGCTGGCTGCAAAAAGAGTTAATAAGTTCGGAATTTCAGCAGGCTAAACATAAAATTGTGATGTTTCACCACCCACCGCATTCTGTGGGCGACAATATTGTACCTGCTTATACTGACCCGGTGCAAATAGTCGATCGCACTTTGGACGGCGAGATTAAGATGGTGCGTTACGAATATCCGAAACAGCAAGACTATCTGATTCGCGATGTGGTACCGCTGCTAGAAGCGGCGGGAGTACAGTTAGTTTTGTACGGACATTCGCATTTGTGGAATCGATTTGTGAGTTCTAGCGGAATGCACTTTTTAGAGACTTCTAATGTGGGTAACAGTTACGGCGCGTTTGCAGGTAAAAAGCGCCGATTTGTGCCGCCGGGATATCAAGAAGATTACAGCGCTATTGGAGATCCGAACAATTTGGAACCTGTGGTGCCGACTGTGGCGCCTTTGTTGGCAAAAGATGGGCAGCCGCTGCCCTATATTGAGAGCAACGATATTACAGCTTTTAGTGTGTTTGATACGGGGAACAGTACGGTGAGCAGCTATTATTTTGATACGCGGAAACCTGAGTCGCCCGTGGTGAAGTTTGATGAGTTTAAATTGAAAAATTCGTGATTGACTGTGGCTAATTTTTTTAATAAATCAGCCACATTAAGAGAGTCCGATTGAGAAACCATATCAAAAATACACACCGCGATTGTTTTGATCTGACTTATCGCAAAACCAGAGCATTTTTGTGTTGCGACAACGGTAATTGAATCCTGTGGCGCCAGCTTCCACTATACAGATTTAGTGGGAGCACTTTTGGCCTCGCAAGATAGCGACTGACACCACGCACGCTGCAATAATTGTTGAAAGCTTGACAGAGACGAAGCTTTAGCAATATAGCAAATCAGTAATTTGCGATCGCATTTCGCATCCAGTCTTTAAATCGCTAAATCGGTAATTAACGGCAAATGATCCGAACCCACATTGCGGCCAGTATGAATTTTCAACACACCAATTTCTTTGCTGACTAGAAAGTGATCGATTGGAATATAAGCCAGCGGCATAAAAGTCGGCCACGTTGGTAAAATGCCAAAGCCCGATCGCGCATTGCGCAGTTTTCCAGTATTTACCATATTTTTGTAGAACGGCGACCACATTGTGGTATTGAAATCGCCAACCACCACCAGCGGATTTTTGACTTGGGCTGCATACTCGCCGATGGCTGCTAGTTGTTTGTTGCGATCGATAAAACTGTACTCTTTGATCGGCACAGACGGATGAGTCAGAATCATAGAAATAGTTTTACCTTGAAATTTCACATCCGCTAACAAACTCTTTCTTTGGCTTGAAAATCCTTGAACAGAGGAGTTTTCTAAAGGCAGCTTGCTGTAGATGGCACTACCAAAGTTCTCAGATTCTTGTTGCTGCAAAGAATAAGGAAACATCTCGCTTAAAACCGCTAACTCGCTAGCCCAAGATGTGCTGACTTCGACAAAAACAGCGATATCGGGTTGTTCTGCTTTTACCATCGAGATTACATCAGAATATCGCCGATTGTTGGTTAAAACATTTGAATGCAAAATCCGCAGATGTTGTCCGGGAGTTGCTCCTGCAAATGCTGGTGCTGGAAAATACCAAGGAACAATTTCCGCCAAATTAATCACAATGCAAAATGCGCTCACCAGCAACCATATTTTTTTTGAGCGCACGAGAGCGAAGAATATCAAAGTAGATAAACCCACGAGCAGATATTGTAGTTTAAAATGAGAACTTAACTCAAAATATAGATTAGTTTGTCCCAAATAACCTGCGATTGACAAGACTGCATCTACAATTGCTGCGAGAATAAACCATTTTGAAATTACGTGCTTCAAGCTAATAATTTTGTTTTGGTCGCTGTGCAGCACCGCCCATTTGAGCTTGATTTTTAGGTCGTTGGTAATCAGCAATTTATCGATTTCTCTTACCAGTTGTTCTGGCGGTTCCAACACTCGCCGCTTTTGATAAGACCTCACCAGCAAGGTATCTACCACAAAATAACTAAAATAATTGGCAACAAACCCTGCAAATACCAACACACCTAAACCGGTGAGCATCCCAAAGGAAACTCCTACTTTCCTCAAACCAGACCAGACGGCTGCATCACCTGTTTTACCTGAAGCTACTATGCCGATAAATAGCATTAAAGCAGGTAATGCGATCGTGATTGTGTTTCTGATGAGTCTGTCCATTAGACAATTTTATATTTGAGATTGGGAATGAATGATTCAGGTTTCCGGGTGCGGATGGCACACCGATTGACTCGGACGTGGCTTGAAAAAATTGGCTAATTCTTAAATTTCATAGATTTCTAACGGTAAGTTGTCTGGATCTCTAAAAAAGGTAAACCGTTTTTCGGTAATTTCGTCAAAGCGAATTTCTTCTACTTCTACTTGTTGGGATTTTAAGTAAGCAACCGATGCTTCTATATCCTCGACTGCAAAAGCCAAATGTCTCAAACCGCAAGCTTCAGGATTGTTAACTCTTTTGGGAGGATGGGGAAATGAGAACAGCTCAATCATCGCGCTACCGTTTGCGACTTGCAAATCTAGTTTGTAAGAATTTCTCTCGCTTCGGAAAGTTTCTTTGATAATGGAACATCCCAAGACTTCTACATAAAATTTCTTCGACTTTTCGTAATCCGAGCAAATAATTGCCACATGATGTATTGCTTTTATTTTCATTTTGAAAAAGTTAGTTAGTTGCGTTTTTTCAACAGCACAGCACGCTATTGACAATTATATTTGACTTCGAGCAAAACCTGCAAAATTCAGCACGCGCGGCGCAGCTATCGTCCGCTGGAATCGCCCTATAAATTCCCCCGCCCAAATCTTAATCTCTAAAATTCTGCAAAAAAAAGCACCCCACTTTGATAAAATGAGAGTTTTGCAGTCACTCACCCCATTTGCATCTCAGGAGACAAGCACCATGGCACGTATGTATTACGACACCGACGCCAACCTAGACCTCTTAGCCAACAAAACAGTTGCTATCATCGGCTACGGTTCCCAAGGACACGCCCACGCCCTCAACCTCAAAGACAGCGGCATGAATGTCATTGTCGGTTTGTATCCCGGTAGCAAATCTGCCGCCAAAGCCACCGATGCGGGTTTAACTGTTCACCCGGTAGACAAAGCAGCCGCCGCCGCTGACTTCATCATGATTTTATTACCCGATGAAGTTCAAAAAACTATTTACAAAGAACAAATCGAACCTAACCTTTCAGCAGGAAATGTTTTAGCATTTGCTCACGGTTTTAACATTCACTTCGGCCAAGTTGTCCCCCCAGCCGACGTAGACGTAGTAATGGTAGCGCCCAAAGGCCCCGGACACTTGGTGCGCCGGACTTACGAACAAGGCGAAGGTGTTCCGAGTTTGTTTGCAGTATATCAAGATGCTTCTGGCCAAGCGCGCGATCGGGCAATGGCCTATGCTAAAGGTATCGGCGGCACCAGAGCAGGCATCCTCGAAACCACTTTCCGCGAAGAAACAGAAACCGATCTTTTTGGCGAACAAGTAGTTTTGTGCGGCGGTTTGAGCGCCTTAATTAAAGCTGGATTTGAAACCTTAGTTAACGCTGGATATCAACCAGAATTAGCTTATTTTGAATGTTTGCACGAAGTTAAACTTATCGTTGACTTAGTAGTAGAAGGAGGCCTCGCCAAAATGCGCGACAGCATCTCCAATACCGCAGAATACGGCGACTTAACTCGCGGGCCCCGCATCGTCACCGATGACACCCGCGCCGAAATGCGTAAAATTCTCAGTGAAATTCAATCAGGCCAATTTGCGCGCGAATTTGTTCTAGAAAACCAAGCCGGCAAACCGGGCTTTACTTCCATGCGCCGTCAGGAAGCAGAGCATCCGATTGAAGAAGTTGGTAAAGATTTGCGCGCTATGTTTAGCTGGTTGAAAAAGCACTAATCGATTTTAGATTTTAGATTTTAGATTTTTCGTTTTATCTAAAATCTAAAATCTAAAATCTAAAATCGCCAATCTAATAGTAATTGTCAAAAGTATTCGTAGGGTGTGTCGCCCGGAAAAATTCCTAAATAAGACAGAGAATCTCACAGCGACGCACCTGACAAGCAGCAGAAATCGGGTGCATCTGGTTTTGGAAGAGGGCGAAGCATGACCGCATATAAGTTATTA
>NZ_JAUBOJ010000044.1:0-1907 GCF_036700185.1 Microcoleus sp. BM001215392
TGACTAATGACTAATGACTAATGACTAATGACTAATGACTAATGACTAATGACTACCGCCCTAAACAGGCAACAGCCCTCCCTCACCAAACTTTCCCAAGTCATCTGCAACCGTCAAAGCAATAGGTTTGCAGCGCTGAATGGAAACACTAAGACCTTCTGCACCTTCATTTTCTATGTCTTCTACATATCCTGCTTTCGCACCTTCCGCATCTTGAGAACTCAAGAACGGGCCAAAATAGTAAATGCACCGCGGCGCTGAAGTTTTAACTTCAACCCACCAAGCCAGTCCGAAAAAATTGAGCAAGCTAATCAAGAGTTCTTTCATCTGCTTTTCTAATGTATTTAACGGTGTTTTCAGGGTGCTGCGGGCAACGCGCTTTATATATTTATGCGGCTGCAATACTAAGAATTTATCAATCTATTTAAAGCTAATATCTAAATAGATTTTGGTCTAATTCTTGTTAGAAAGTAAGGGGAAGACCCCTTAAACTTTCGCCTGTCTGTAACTAACGAAAACCGAGCGGCTATCCTTAATTTTTCAGACTGTGCAACCGAGCATTTTTGGGCGACATTTACCTATTTTTGCATCGCTGTAGCTGCTGACAAACCGGAAATAACCAAATTGGTTTCTCATTATAGTTATCTGTTATTTATGCAGTTTTAACTTTAATTTGAGTACAGACATGGTATTTTCCGAAATGACATTTTACCCGGCATTATGGTAGCAAGGTGTAGGTAGCTAAAGACAGCGATCGCAACGCTTTAGCTACTTACATAAATTACTCTGTTGTGCTGTTTTTTTCAACCAATTTTACGAGCCGTGTACGTGAATTTTTTTGGGCCCGCGCTGGCGGTAAATTTCGTATAAAGCCATCCCCGTTGCTACCGAGACATTTAAGCTAGGAGTCTTGCCCCTCAAAGGAATTGAAACTAATCCGTCACATCCGCGCTGTATCAAAAGGCTCAAACCGTCAGCTTCACCGCCGACAACTAAAACAGTGGGCCCGGAGAATTTGATACTCTCTACCGAATCACCCACGCCGGCGGCAGCACCGTAAATCCAGAAGCCAGCTTCTTTCAATTGTTCCAGTGCCCGGTTAAGATTGACCACCCTCGCTACTGGCAGGTTTTCTAATGCTCCTGCTGCCACTTTTCTGACTGCCGAGGTAATCCCAACTGCCCGCCGCTGGGGAATCACCATCCCCTGAGCTCCCAAGGCTTCTGCGGTGCGAATAATCGCCCCTAAATTGTGGGGGTCGTTGAGTCCTTCTGCTACCACAATTACCGGATCTGCACAATCCGCCTTAGCCTGTGCGATCAGTTCGCTCAAATCCAGGTATTCGTAGGCTGATACTTGGGCTGCTACGCCTTGGTGGTTTGCCTTGCGGGTGATGTAGTCGAGGCGTAAATCGTCAACTTCGTCGATGATGCTGCCGTTAGCCTTGGCTTCGGTTAACAAGCTGTGAAAGCGGGGATCGTAGCGCAGGTGCGGGACAACCCAGATGCGATTCAGGACTTGGTTTGTTTCTAAAGCCGCTTGGACTGCATGGCGGCCGTAAATCATGTCGTCTGTGTCGGCGTCTGGTTGCACGACGGTATTTGAGGCAGTGTCAACAGGGCGAGTATCTCTGTCTTTGTCTCTGTCTCGGAAATGATTTCCGCGGAATTCTGGCGGGCTGCTGTCTCTGTCTCTGTTTTTGTCTCTGTCTTTATAAAAATTGCCGCGGGATTCCTGCGGGCTGCTGTCTCTGTCTTTATAAAAATTGCCGCGGGCTGGCTGCGGGCTGCTGCTTCTGTCTCGGAAATTGTTGCGGGCTGGCTGCGGGCTGCTGTATCCGTCTCTGTCTCTGTCTCTGTCTCTGTCTCGGAAGTTGTTGCGGGCTGGCTGCGGGCTGCTGCTGTCTC
>NZ_JAUBOJ010000044.1:2007-29051 GCF_036700185.1 Microcoleus sp. BM001215392
GTCTCTATCTCTGTCTCTGTCTCGGAAGTTGTTGCGGGCTGGCTGCGGGCTGCTGTATCCGTCTCTGTCTCTGTCTCGGAAATTGTTGCGGGCTGGCTGCGGGCTGCTGCTGTCTGCGTCTCTGTCTTTGAAATGTCTGCGTATGGACGGTTGGCTGTCGGAATCGGCATTCCGTTTGAAAATTGCTCGCACGGGCATTTCTCGGGATTGGGGGGAGAAGGTCGATCGCTTCTGAGGCGCGTCTGTTGAGCGAGTGTCGGGACGGGGCTTGCGTTCAAAGCGGCCAGAGGATGGTTGTGAGTCTTGACGGCGGCCTTCGCGATTGAATGGCTTGCTGTCGGAATTCGATCGCGAAGAGTTGGGTTTGGTAAATTTTCTCATTGGTTTGTTGTCGCAGTCACTGCGATTTGAGATTTGAGATTTGAGATTTGAGATTTGACAGATATTTAGGGCTTTGAGATTTGAGATGCTTCGACTTCCAACAAGTTTGAGATTTGAGATTGAGGGAGCAATCTTGGGGCTTTGAGATTTTAGATAAAGCAGGTTTTGAAAGCAAGATTTTGCTGTCTAACAAGTTGCTAGTTAATGACTGATAAATCCTGTTTTCTTTGACGAGCTTTTTCTTGTTGAACGGTTGACCGCCGTGCAATTACTATTTTTTTATTTATCCCTCGCTATTCCCAACTCTTAATTCCTCAATACTTTCAGTCAGTCTCAAGTTCTAAAAGTGCCATAATTTCGGTCAATCTTTCGGGATCGGTGAGGTACAAATATCCGATCAAAGTTTCTAAGCTGCTGGCTTGTTGGTATATTTCTGGATCGGCTCGCTTAGAACGGCCGGATACGGCATTGCGGCCGCGCTTGATAATTGCTAATTCTGTACTGTTCAAGTAAGGAGAGATCGATCGCAAGTGACTCGCTTGAGTTTCGGCTCGTACTTGCCCCACCACCAATTCGTGATAAGCTTGCAATCTTCTGGGTGGCATTAAGTACGAACTCCTAATGTAGAGTTCGTAGACTGCATCTCCCAAATATGCCCATGCTGCGGGCGAAATCCTTTCTATTTCTGCTGGTGTCGCCCTCGCAGGATGGACTCGATTTAAACTGATATCAGTCAGACTCAGTTTGAGTCCGTCATCTGCTAGAGGCGACATACTTTTTTAAATAAAACTTCCGCACAGCTTGGTTTTCTACACTTACTTATTTCGTCTTTCGTCTTGGCAGCAATTATAGCGACTGCACTGCTTTGTTAAGGCGATCGCGTAGGCCTGCTGGCTCCTTAATTTTTATACCATTTTTCCGCGTATTTGCCACACATATTTTACTACTCCTGCACCGTTCGTCAAAGCATGGAGGGAAATAGCACCGCTGGCGAGCAGCTTCTGGGAAAAGCGGTGTTTTTTGAGCCGCCAAACCATAAAAATTTGCTATCCAGCGTTGAAAACCGGATAGCTAATTCAATCCACTTTGGCTTGACATACTCACCGCCCTAAAAGTTCGGTGATTCTTGACGCTTCATCGACTGATGCTGGTCGTAGTCTTACTCTGTCTCTGCGTCCGTTTAGAGTCTCCCAATGCCCTATGGCGACTTTTTACTCTGCTTCCAGGTTGGAGCTAACCATTGCCCTTATAGCCGTCTCTAAGTTTGCCCGCATCGTAGCTGTTTCAACGCGTCTTGGGCCTAGAAATCTTTTGAGTGTTGTTGTATTATAGGCTTTGCCAATAAAATTAGGAACAATTAAAGCCGTCCTAAAAGGACGGGGCTTGTATCCCAAATTTTTGGTCAAGCATCCTTGACGTTTTTAACCGCCTCATCAACCGAAGGCTGCAAAGACAAAAATTTCTCTAAGCGAACCAGTTTAACAGTCTGAGTTACGCGGGGATTTGAGACAATTTGCAATGTCCCTTCCAAGGTTTGCGCTTTCTTGACAAGTTGCACAAGCGCGCCCAAGCCTGAACTATCCACAAAGTCGATCTGAGACAAGTCCAAAATTAAGTGTTTTGGGCCCTCGTCAATACATTTACTCAGTACCTTCCGAAAAGTGGCCTCAGAAAAAGCGTCCAGCAGGCCAGTCAAGCGAAATAACTGATAGTTATTCTTGACTTCGCGAGTGCCTCTGAGGCTAACGGTCAGGGTCAATGACTCAGGAATGACACCCTCCTAGCTAGATATGGCTTAAAGTCGAGGCTTCATTATAGGAGTTTTTTGGTATTTTGTCTACAGTTTTTTAGTTATGGGTCATTAGTCATTGGTCATTGGTCATTGGTCATTGGTCATCTGCACAAACTGCTTACCTGGACAATGACTACTGACCAATGACTATTGACTACTGACCAATGACTAATGACTCATGACTCCCCAGAGATGACTAAGCTGTTACTTTCTGATGGTCTCGCATAGACTGGACGAATCGATCGAACAAATAGTCTGCGTCGTGGGGGCCGGGACTGGCTTCTGGGTGGTATTGGACTGAGAACAGCGGCAAGGTTTTGTGCTTCAATCCGGCTACAGTGCGATCGTTCAAATTGAGGTGAGTAATTTCCACTTCCGGGACTAGGGAGTCCGGGTCGATCGCAAAACCGTGATTTTGGCTAGTAATTTCTACTTGCTCGGTTAAACCCGCCGGATGATTTAATCCCCGGTGCCCGAACTTCAGTTTAAAAGTTTCTGCACCCAAGGAAATGCCCAGAATCTGGTGTCCCATACAGATACCGAACACAGGTTTGTCCGACTTCAACAAAGCTTTCGCCGTCGCGATCCCTTCCGTTACCGTGGACGGATCTCCCGGCCCGTTCGACAGAAAAATGCCATCCGGGTTGTATTTGAGAATTGCCTCGGCTGACGTGTCAGCGGGTACAACAATCACCCGACAGCCGTAACTCGCCAAACGGCGCAGGATGTTGCGCTTGATCCCAAAATCTAGCGCTACCACCGTCCACATTTCGCCGTTATCCGGCTTGATTGTCGGACTGAACTCCCATACCGCATCTGTGGCTTCCGACCACTCATAGACCTCCCGGGTGGTCACTTCCCGCACCAGATTCAGTCCGGCCATGCTGGGGGCGCTTTGCACTTGCTCCAAAAGCTCCGCCTGGTCGAGAATCACCGTCGAAATGCCGCCGTTAATGGCTCCCACGGTGCGAATTTTGCGAGTCAGGGCGCGGGTGTCGATGCCGTAAATGCCGGGGATGTCGTATTGTTTTAGGTAGTCTTGCAGGGATTGCGAACAGCGCCAGTTGCTGGGACGGCTGCATACGTTCCGGGCGATCGCCCCGCGAATTTGCGGCCGCGCAGATTCTTCGTCTTCGATATTGACCCCAGTATTGCCCAATTCTGGATAAGTAAAAGTGACAATTTGACCGCAATAGCTCGGATCGGTCAAGACTTCTTGGTAGCCGGTCATTCCGGTATTGAAAACTACTTCGCCGACGACGGTGGCGTCAGCCCCAAAAGACCAGCCGCGGTAAGCAGTACCGTCAGCTAGGACTAGGAGGGCGGGTTGTGCAGTTGAAAGTGACATGGCATCCTTAATTACAGTCGTTTGGTTTAATTCTTACCACTGCCGGGGATTTGATGCTAGCCGGCAATATACAGATATTATTTTAATTTGTGCCAGCCAAGGGAAAAAGGTGCTGGTACCGGAGTCTTGGAATATCTATACCAAAAGGCAGTTGTGATTGTTACGATCGACCTACACTGTTTAATCAAACCATGGTCAGCAAATCTCCCTTGCTTTTACTCTCAAACTCAAAAAAGCCTCTGCTAAACGCTCACAACCTCCGCCAAGCGTTACTGGCTTTAACAGCCGTTATTTCTGTGAGCAGTTCAATTTTAATTGACACCGCCATCAACTCCTCGCCAGCGACGGCTCAAGAAAGTGAGGGATGCTTCATGCGCAACTCTCGCGGCCAAACAGTCAGCTTGAGTCGTTCTGTCTGCGGTTTTGGCCCCCAAGAATTGACGCCGGATACTAAGTCTGATACTAAGTCTGCTACTAAGTCTGATACTAAGTTGGGAGTATTTCTGGTCAAAATTAAACGCCGAGAAGCTAATATTCCAGTTATAGAAGTTACATTTAACGGCAACCAAAAGTTCGATATGATGGTGGATTCTGGAGCCAGCCGCACAGTAATTACGCCAGCAATGGCTACCGCTTTGGGGATAGTTCCAAAAGGAACCGTGCAAGCAAAAACTCCTAACGGAGAGGCTACTTTTTCTCTGGGTAGTCTGACTTCAATCGAGGCTGGCGGTTTGGCGATTAACAATGTAGTGGTACCGATCTCCCCAGCCCTAGAAATCGGGCTGCTCGGACATGACTTTTTTGGTAATAAAGATGTGACTATTAAGCAAGATGTGATTGAATTTCGATCGCGAGTGTGAAAGAAGAAGGAACAGAGAAGAGGGAAGAGGGAAGAAGGAAGAGGGAAGCTTTTCTAGTGCGAGGTTCCTCGCTCGCGAGCTTTTTGTGTAGCTCGCTCCTCAACGAGGCTCGCACTGTTTAAAAATACTTTTTGCATTCATTGAAATGCTCCGGTTCTGATTATTCTATCTTCTTGCTTCTCGCCTCTTCCCCTAATATCCCTCAGCACCTGCTAAATCCCACACATCGATCGTTGCCGAACTTCTTCCTTCACCTCAAAAACTCAACCAACTGCTGCAACTTCAACCAAGATTCGCCGCTCAATAAAATGTCCTTAGCCAGAGAAACTCCTGCTGCGTGGGAACCGATCGCAATTACACCTGCCACCTGAAAAGCCAAAGACGCATTCAAAGCTACAACATCCATTTGTGCTGCTGTACCTTTGCCTTGCAAAACATTCCGCAAAATCTCGGCGTTTTCCTCAACATTTCCGCCTTTCAATGAGCCGATCGCACTTGGTGTCAATCCTACCTGTTCCGGGTGCAAAGTAGTCAGTTCAACTTCGCCGCCCGACAAAACCGCCAAATCAGTCACATCACCCAAACCCGCCTCGTCCAACTTTTCTCGGCCGTGAACGACTATCGCCAACTCAGTCCCCAACTCGCCCAAAGCTTGGGCAATAGTTGATACCAGACTGGGATCGAATACCCCGATTACCTGCCCTTTAGGGCGCATAGGATTGACGAGAGGCCCTAAAAGGTTAAAAACAGTCCGTACTTTCAAAGTGCGCCGGAGCGACGCTACAGCCTTGAGTGCGGGATGCCACCCAGGGGCAAATAAAAAGGTGATGCCTATAGCGTCTACGGCAGCTTTTACCTTGGCAGGATCGGCGCCCAGATTGACTCCGAGTGCTTCCAACACGTCAGCAGAACCGACTTTGCTGGATGCCGATCGATTTCCGTGTTTGGCGACTCGAACTTTGCCGGCGGCGGCGACAAAGGCGACAGCAGTGGAAATGTTAAAAGTTGATGCACCGTCGCCGCCGGTGCCGCAAGTATCGATTAATTTGAGATTGGAGATGGGAGATTGGCGATCATCGACAACACTCTGGGACGCGCCTGTGAGTGACCCAGACTGCAATACCTGAGCCATTCCTGCTAATTCTGGGGCAGAGATGCCTTTAACTTGCAGGGCTGCTAAAATTGCGCCGGAAAGCACCGGGGGTATGGCTTCTGCGAGCCATCCCTGCATCAAGTCGGCGGCTTGGGCGCGCGAGAGGGATTGTCTGTCTAAAAGTTGTTGGAGCAGCGCTGGCCACAGGGGAGAGTCCGCTGTCAAAATTAAAGCGGAGGATCTGTCTGGTGTTGCAAGTGCGACGGGAGAATCAGTCATGTATAGCTTTCTCGGGTATATGAGGTACAGGTTGAGATTTGAGATTTTAGATTTGAGATTTGGGATTTTGGATTGGGGAATTGAGGAATTGTTAATTAATTGGTGAATACCTCACTCTTCGAGAGAACCGCTGTAGCGAGAATATTTTTTGGCTGGGGTGGGATGTTTTGATGTCTGGGCAAAGTGAGAGTCGATCGGGATTTTACCAGACTTGCTGGGGACATTTGGCGCGGCGCCACCCCGATTTTTGCGGAAATGACAGCACCGCTACAGAATTTTTTCGCCCGCAGCATCCGAATATGAAGTTTTTGATACAACAATCGTCCCCGGGATTGTGACAATTTTAAATATGGTGCCCCTCTCGTCAGGAGCGATCGATCGTCCGCTATACTATGTGCCGCCTAAAAATCAATTTCAACGCGCCACCATTCCCGGCGACTGGCGGATTACTTGGAGGGAGTTAGTCGTGCGATCGTCAGTCAAAACGGCAGCGGTAGAAGCGACTGCCAAAACAGCAAAAACTGGCTGGCAGGTAACTAATTTCAGGGTGTGTAATTGCTAATATATTGAGAAAGCTTTTAACTGTCTGGTTTTCCCCAAATGACGGTAACTTTTAGCGCATAGATTAGCCGTTCCAATATTCAAATCTATTTTTAGAATAAAAATATATACCGGACTGGTTAACCTTTGACAACTCTACTAACGAACAGGGCAATAAATGAAGGCAGTAAAAACAGCAGCGTCCCTGGAATCTCCAACTCTAGCAGTTCTCGATCGCATCAAATACACGTATTCTGTAGGAACACTGCTGTATTTGCTTGTGATATGTGTCGCCAGCAATAGAGAAATCATCCCAAAAATTACACAACCAGGCGGTTGATTGATAGGGGATACAGCATCTATCTATGCTACTAATCTACCAAACATATTGAATTTTACACAAAAACACAGCAGGGTATTCAAAAGTGAGACACCAAAAACTAGAAAACACAACAATCGAGTGTAAATTGGAAAACAAATCGATCGATTGCCAGAATATCGAGGAGGCACTGCACCAAATGGAAGCAAAATATTACAGTATGTTTGAAAATGCTGTGTCTGGTATTTTTCAAACCACCCAAGACGGTCGCTACCTCAGTGCTAACCCAGCTTTGGCTCGCATTTACGGATATAATTCCGCGGGAGAACTGATGGACAGCCTGACTAATATCAGCGATCAGCTTTACGTCGATCGCGATCGGCGCGATCAGTTTATTTCTGCTTTGCAAGAACAAGGCGTCGTGTCAGATTTTGAATCGCAGATTTATCGCCGAGATGGCACAATAATTTGGATTGCAGAAAATGCGCGGGCTGTCTGCGATGAAGGCGGTAGATTGCTTTACTACGAAGGTTTTGTAGAAGATATTACCCAGCGCAAGAATGCCGAATCTGCAATGCGCGAAAGCGAAGAACGCCTGCGCATGGTCATTGAAGGCGTCAAAGATTATGCAATATTCATGTTAGATACTAATGGATATGTAGCGAGCTGGAATTCAGGGGCAAAAAGAATTTTAGGGTATGAAGCAAGCGAAATAGTAAACAAAAATTCTGAGTGCTTTTATACGCCTGAAGATATTGCAATTAACCTACCTCAACAAAAATTAACCACAGCTATCGCAGCAGGTAGATATCAAAGTGAAGGCTGGCGGTTTCGTCAAGACGGCTCACGATTTTGGGCGAAGATTATTGTTACTCCTTTGCGGGATGAAAGCGGAGAGTTGCAAGGCTTTTCTCAAGTAATGCAAGACATTACTAGGCAAAAGCAGGCGGGAGAAGAAAGGATGCAGTTGATTACTTCTTTGCAAGCATCGGAAAAAAAGTTTCGCACTTTGTACGAATCGACAACAGATGCGGTAATGCTGCTAGATGAAGAGGGTTTTTTAGATTGCAATCCGGCTACTTTAAAGTTATTTGGATGCAGCACAGAATCGGAGTTTTGTGGCAAGCATCCTTCACAATTTAGCCCGCTGATGCAACCGGACGGACAAGATTCTATAAGTCTATCTCAAGAGCGGATTAATACGGCTCTGCAAACGGGAAATTGCCGTTTTGACTGGCGCCACTGCCGTTTAGACCGTTCCGAGTTTCCGGCGGAAGTGCTGTTAACTTCTATGGATATCGGCGGCAAAATGGGTCTGCAAGCTGTGGTGCGCGATATCACCGATCGCGTGCAGGCTCAGGTGGCTCTCAAACAGGCTAACGAGGTGTTGGAATACCGGGTGAAAGACCGGACAAGTCAGTTGGAAGATGCTATAAAACAGTTGAGTTTGTCGGAGGAAAAATTTTCTAAGGCTTTTCGTTCTAGTCCAGATCCGATGACTATTACTACTTTTACAGAGGGGCGGTTTCTGGAGGTTAACGACAGTTTTTTGTCAACTCTCGGTTACTTGAGAGATGAAATAGTCGGTCATGCGGTACCTGAATTAAATATTTGGGTAAGGCTGCAAGACCGAGTAGATTTTAGACAAAGTTTGCAAGAAAAAGGTGTGGTTCGCAATCAGGAATGCGAGTTTCAGATGAAGTCGGGATCGGTGGTGGTGTGTTTGCTGTCAGCGGAGTTGATCAATTTGGAGGGGGAACTCTGCATGCTGACGGTGATGACGGATATTACCGATCGCAAACACGCAGAAGAAGCCCTGCGGGAAAGCCAGCGCGCCTTATCCACGCTGATGAGCAATTTGCCGGGGATGGCCTACCGTTTTCGCAACGATGCCGATCGCAGTATGGAGTTTGTTAGCGAAGGTTGCTATCAGTTATCCGGCTATTCTCCTGAAGAATTTATCGGTACCCGCCAAGTTTCTCTCTCGGAATTGACACACCCGGACGATCGCGAAATATTCTGTAATGCCGTGGAAGTTGCTTTGCAAGAAAATCGACCATATCAGTTAAATTACCGCATAACTTCTAAAAACGGCGAAGTAAAATGGGTTTGGGAGCAAGGTTTGGGAGTATTTTCTGACTTGGGAGAATTGATCGCTTTGGAAGGATTGATTACTGATATTTCCGAACAAAAACGCAGCGAAGAAGCTTTGCTGCGATCGCAAACCGAGTTGACCCAGCAAAAACTTCAGCTCGAACATACTTTGCAAGAATTGCAGCAAACTCAAGCGGTATTGATTCACACTGAAAAAATGTCTACACTCGGTCAAATGGTAGCCGGTGTAGCCCACGAAATTAACAATCCCGTGAGCAGCGTGTGCGGCAATCTCGTCCACGTCGGCCACTATACCGAAGATTTGCTGCATTTGATCGATATGTATCAGAAACATTGCCCGCAGCCACCAGCATCAATTCAAAAGCAAATTGAAGATATCGAGCTAGATTTTCTCTTAGAAGATTTGCCAAAAGCGATCTCTTCGATGCAAATTGGAGCCGATCGCATTCGGGAAATTGTGCGATCGCTCAGAAATTTCTCTCGCAAAGACGATTCTCAAATGACCAAGGTTAATCTACACGAAGGGATTGAAGGAACGCTGCTAATCCTGCAAAGCCGATTGAGGGCACGTGGGAACTATCCCGAAATTGCGGTAATTAAGGAATATGGAAATTTGCCTTTAGTTGAGTGTTATTCCGGTAAAGTCAATCAGGTATTTATGAATTTGATCGGAAATGCGATCGATGCGATCGAGGAATACAACGCAGGGCGATCGGTTGCCGAAGTCAAAGCTAACCGCAGCAAGATTAAAATTAAGACGGAAGTTCAAAACTCCAAGGCTATAATTAGGATTTCTGACAACGGCCTCGGTATGCCAGAGGAAGTCTCCCAGCAGTTGTTCGAGGCGTTTTTTACCACCAAACCCGCCGGTAAAGGCACTGGTTTGGGCCTGTCAATTTCCTACAAAGTCCTCCAAGAACACGGCGGGATGCTGAGTTGCGTGTCTGCACCAGGCCAAGGAGCCGAATTTATCATCGAAATGCCGATCGAGCAAAACAGTCATTAGTCAATAGTTATTAGTCAATAGTCAATAGTCATGTTTTGCGAGCGTCCCCGCTCGCGAACGTTATTAGTTGATTAGTAGTAGGTAACAACTGTCAACTGTCAATTGTCAACTGTCAACTGTCAACTGTCAACTGCCAACTATCAACTGTCAACTGTCAACTGTCAACTGACACCTATCCAAATAAATTTGAGCCACCCTATCCCCCGAATTTTGCCGCAAACAATCAGCAAAAAGTCCCGCAGCTTCACTAAAATTATAGATATTGTACAAAGACAAAGCCTGAGCAAAGAGTTGCAAACTAGCCAACTTTCCCGCTTTAACATCCGGCAAATCCGCATCAAAAACTTCATAAACAGTCACCCATTCAGACTTCCCCTTAACCTGAACTTTATCAATTACCCGAATTGCATAATCAGCAGGATTAGTCAAGCGATCGACAGTCTGCTGAGTAATTAACAGGGACACACCATAATTCTTCGTCAAATTTTCAATCCGAGCAGCCAAATTAACCGCATCGCCAATCACAGTACCATCCATCCGATTGCGTCCGCCAACAGTACCCAACATCAAAGAACCAGTATTAATTCCTACTCCAATCTGAATCGGCACATAGCCCATAGAAGCACGATGTCGATTGTATTCACCAAGAGTATGCAGCATCGCAATTCCAGCTTTCACCGCATCATCCGCACCCTCGCTAAACAAAGCCATAACTGCATCGCCAATATATTTATCAATAAACCCCTTATTTTCCACAATCAGCGGTTCCATATAACTCAAATATGAATTTATAAATTTAAAATTTTCTTGCGGTGTCATCTGTTCCGAAATCGTTGTGAAATCGCGAATGTCAGAAAACAAAATCGACATTTCCAACTCTACCGCATCTCCCAATTTAACATCAACAATACTGTCACATCCCAAACAAGATAAAAATTGATTTGGTACAAAGCGACTTGTCGCCTCAGTGATTTTAACTTCTGTATCTAGTGCCAGTTCCAGATTGCAATTAACTTGAAAAAGTTCTGTAATCAATTTTTTGCGCTCGACTTCAGCTTTTTTGCGATCGGTAATATCTAAGAGAGTATTAATAGCGTAGGTAACTTTGGCGTTTGTATCATAAATCGGAGTTGCCGAAATTTCTAAGGAGATAATTTTATCGCCGTTATGCACTTCTATATCTTCAGCGGTGGCATTTTCCCCCCTCAAAGCTCGCACAATCGGTAAATTTTCGGGAGGATATTCTTGATTTGTCCCAGCTTTATAGACTTGATAAACCTCTGACAGTTGTTCGGTACTCGTATTCGGTACAACTCCTTTGCCAAATATCTTTTTTGCTTTCTGATTAATATAGTAAACTTTGCCCTCCGAGTCCAAGACTCCCACCCCAACTGGCATTGCTTCCAAAAACTGCGTCAAGCGATTTTCATTTTCGTGAAGTAGGGCAATCAGCAAGCCTTGCTCGCGGTTTAAATCCGCCAATTCCTGATTCATTTGCTGAAGCTGCGCGTTTTGAGCGGCCAGCAGTTGATTTTGCAGGTAACTGTTTACTGCTTCTTTTACAGTCAAACTCAAGTCTTCTTGTTGCCAAGGTTTGGCTATATAACGATATAAGTTAGCATTTTTTATAGCATTTCCCACAGCCTCAATATCTGCTTGTCCTGTCAGCATAATTTTGATAGTCTTGGGAGAAAGTATATGGACTTGTTTTAATAGTTCATCTCCCTTCATTTCCGGCATGATATGATCGGAAATAATTAACGGCACTTCATACCCATCTGACAAGAGTTCTGCAATCAACTCTAATGCTTCGTCCCCACCCTCAGCAATTTCTATCAGATAAGCATTGCCGACAACTTCTTGGAGTTCTGCTTTGAGGCTCTTGAGTACGGTGTTGTCATCATCTACACAGACAATTACCTGTTGTTTCATAGTTGAGATAAACCTGATTTGATAGTTTCCAGCAATTCTGCTGCCGACCAAGGTTTAGACAAACAGCAGTGGAGATTTGCGAATTCTTTGGCTCGATTAATCGCTACTTCATCAGCTTGACCTGTCAGCAAAATTTTTACTACTTTAGGGAATTGCTCGTGAATGCGAATCAGTAGCTCATCTCCCTTCATACCGGGCATTAACCAATCAGAGATAATCACCACAATACTCACGTTTTCTTCGCTTAATTCTTGAATTAAATCTAAAGCTTCCTCAGCATCCTCGGCCGCTTCATAAATATAATTATTGCCAAATGATGATGATAGCTGCGTGCGGAGACTGTTCAGCACCATTCTTTCATCATCAACACACAAAATAACTGCTTTAGACACTGGTTATTGCTCCTGATTCATTAGTAATTAGCTGGAGAATAGTCGATCGACTTACCGGGATGGATCTGATGTCAAGATCGATCGCTGCACGCTCAGCATCTATTGCATAACAGATTTACCCAGAGCCTTAGCTCAGTATAATCCATATAATGCAAGTATTCAGGCTCGATCGCCCATTTCCGGCTAGAGTGGAATTCTGATGTGCGATCGCACCTCCCCAATTGCCCTCACCAGTTCAGTCGCAGCTCATTGGCAGAAAAACATTAAATGTAGTTTGACCGGGAATCGATTCAACCTCAATTTGACCCTGATGTTTTGCCAAAATCTTTTTCACAATATCTAGCCCCAATCCACTACCTTCTCCAGCAGGCTTAGTAGTAAAAAATGGCTCAAATATTTTCGATTTAATCTCTTCTGATATCCCCTTACCGCTGTCAGTAACACTAATCTTAGCCTGCCCGTCTTCCTGGGCTAAATTAATTGTGAGAGTGCCTCGGTAATCCATTGCTTGCAAAGCATTGTGAATCAGATTTGTCCACACTTGATTTAATTCGTCTGGATAGCACAGTATCGGCGGAATTTCGGCATAGTTTCTCACAACTTCAACTCCTTGTTTGAGTTGGTTTTGATAAAGAGTTAAGATTGTTTCAATACCTTCTGTAAGGCTCGCTGCTGTCTTGTCGCCCGACTGTTCGTAACGGGCATAGGTTTTTAAGGCAAACACGACTTTTGAGGCTCTGTCTGTGGCTATGTCGATCGTGGCGAGGCCTCTTTTTAATTCAGAAAGTTTATAGGCCATTTCCAGGACTTGCAAGCTATCGGGTTTTTGCAGCAGCGGCACAAAGTTATCAATTTCTTGATATACTCCCATCATCACTAGGCGATCGGCTGCGGTATCTGGATCTGCGATGCCTAATTCTTGCAGTTGGCTC
The DNA here is from genome assembly GCF_036700185.1 of Microcoleus sp. BM001215392. Classification (NCBI taxonomy): domain Bacteria; kingdom Bacillati; phylum Cyanobacteriota; class Cyanophyceae; order Oscillatoriales; family Microcoleaceae; genus Microcoleus; species Microcoleus sp. BM001215392. The sequence continues at coordinate 14,997 of NZ_JAUBOJ010000044.1, forward strand.
CTCAAAGCTCTCTTAAATTTGCGTTCTTCTTTGGTTGACAAGCTGGTTTCTTGTTCTAGAGAAAGGTGGAGTAAACTCAAAAAATTATCTGCTTCTTCTCGGGAGAGCGATTGAAACAGTGCAGGTAACTGTTCTAGAGTTTGATTCAAAAACTTAGAAACATTTCCCGCCGAGGAGCGAATCGCACCCAAAGGAGTATTAATTTCGTGAGCAACTCCCGCCACAAGTTGCCCTAAAGCTGCCATTTTTTCTGATTGAATCAATTCTGCTTGGGTAGCTTCGAGATAGCTTAAAGCTTGTGAGAGTTCTTGGGTGCGTTCTTCAACTTTTGCTTCTAAGTTGGCATAGAGTTGGGCATTTTCTATGGAAATCGCCGCTTGGGAAGACAATATTTTTAAGACTGTTAGTCTGTCATGAGTAAAGGCATTTGTCGTCAGATTATTTTCTAGGTAAAGAATGGCGAGAGCCTTTCCTTGGCGTTGGATCGGCAAACACAATACGGACTTTGGTTGTTGTTTGATGATATACGAGTCAGCGGCAAAGTCAGTCTCAGCCGCAGCATTGTTAATTACCAAAGTTTCTTGAGTGCGCCAGACATAGTTGATGATCGAGAGCGGGATTTCCTGGGAGTCGATCGCGGGCATAGATTGCATATCCCACGCTTCAGTGCTAGCACACTGAGTTGCGACGAAGAGTGAATCTCCCTTTACCAAAAGTAAAGTGCCTTTTTCTGCTCCCGCATTCTCGATCGCCACTTGCATTAAATTGGAGAGTAACTTATCGAGATTAATTTCTTCTGACAAAGATTGAGATGCTTTGATTACTGTTGCTAAGTCCAGAATTTCTGAAACTCCAGAACTGGAACTTGTAACAGTTTCCGCCATCATTTTGCTAATTGTCTCATTGGTCTTTAAGCGGGTTTTTTGGTTGAGAATTGGAGCGAGTAATTGAGGATAGCGATTTTCTAGAGCGTCAACTTTTGCTTTAGCACCCCACCGCGCATAGCAGTAGTAGGCATCAGTGAGATAGACTCGGGCGATTTTTTCTTTACGGCATTCGAGATAGAATTTAGCAGCGAGTTCGTGGGCCAGTGCTTCTTCTTGGATGTAGCCGTTTTCTTGGGCGAGTGTAATGGCGCGATCGTAGTAGTCGATCGCTTCGACTTTGCTACCCAGAACCCGACAGCATTCTGCTTCGACCAACAAATACTTGTGTAGAAAGTTCTCTGGACAGCTCTCCGACCAGGTTCGCAGGCGCTCTTGGTGCGATCTAATTCGTGCCAAAGCATCGCTTTGTGCGGCTGGAGATAGCCCCAAATACAAATTGAGTAAGATTAGAGAACCATAGTAGTAATAGCCACTATAAGTCGTGAATCCCACAACATAATTCAAGATCTTTTCCGCTTCAGTGAAATAATACAATCCCGGCTCAAAATCCGCTGTTAAACAAGCGAGGTGCATCCTGAGGATGTAGTAAAGACAAGTTGCTTGTGATGTTTCACCCTCATCGATTGCTTGTTCAATAAGCCAACGATTACCTTCCCGTGCTTGCTCTACCCTGAGTTTGGTTGCAAAAAAATCAGCTCCACCAAGTGACAGCCTCAAAGTCCGATCCTGAATTTTATCTGCCACTAATTGATATTTCTCAATATCCTCTGCAATGGCTGTTAAATTTTCCCCTTGAAATAATCGATTAAAAATGTTACCAAACAAGTTGTAGGCTGCAAACTGAACTTCGCCCGACTCCATGCCTGCGAGAAACCCTTCATAATTCATGCTTGCTGCCCCTGCGATCGGTTTTGCCCACACATGAATCCAAGCTCCGAGCAGAAATGCAGCCTGACACTGCTGAAACTTACGATTGAGCTTATAGCTAAGCTGGATCGCTAAATTTCCCAGCTCATAACTCTGTTGGTATTGCCCTTTCCCCACGCCCAAATGAAAACCATAGGTAGCATAAGCCAGAATTGACTCAGCAGTATTTCCATGCTCGATCGAAAGACGAACTGCTCTGACAGCAGTAAAACAATGAAATTCGATCTGGGCTGTAATGTAGGCGGGGGCCTGTAAACTCATGAGCAATCGGATCTCTGCTAAAACCACGGGATCGCTGCAAGCAGGTAAATCTAAAAGCGAAGCAATTGAGCGATTTTCTAGGCTGTCGATCGCCACAGCAAATTCTTGGCGAACCAATTCTGTCAAATTCTCGGTTTCGACCCCCACACCCAGATCGCTTAACGCAATTAGACCTGTTTGAATTGCTTTCTCAAATTGACCTTGCAGCGTCCATTGAGTAACTTGAATCACATAAATATCAGCGCGGTCAACCGCAGAAGAAATATGCTCTAAAGCAATCGCCGTTGTTGCGCTCAGTTGCTGATAGTTGTTACTGCTCAACTGCACTCCACAGAGACTGTGATGCAGCTTAAACATCAAGTCATACTGCCTGTTCCAAGCCTCTTCTCCCAGCAATTCGATACCTGTTTCAAGATATCGAATTGCAGCCTCATAAGCTGTCGAAGCGATCGCTTTTTGAGCAGCAGCCAAATTGAGCCGTGCGACTTGCTCTTTTTCATCTGGGTCTTTCAGAAGAGATTGACCAAAGTTAATGTGATTGACAATATCAAAAATCATTTCACTCTGTTCGACTTCAGAAAGCTGATTCAGCAGCAATTGACCGATATGGTAATGAGTGGACTGTTTTCGATCGTCGGGAATTAGGGAATATGCCGCTTGCTGGACGCGATCGTGTAAAAATTTATAGGGAACTGCAATCTGGCGATCGCGATTTGTGTCGTCTGATTCGTTTGACTGGAAAAACTTGTAACTTTCACTTTGGGGCAAAATCAATCCTTCTTGCAGCCCTTTCCACAAAGCTGTAGCCGTTTCTGTTTCAGATTGTTCCGAAACAATTGCCAAAGTGCTTAAATCAAACAGACTACCAATACAAGCTGCCAGTTTGAGGATCTCTTGGGTAGCTGACGGCAACTTTTGCAACTGAATTGCCATAAATTCTACCACATCGTCGGTCAAAACCAGCGCCCTGACTTGGGCAATATCGCACTGCCAACCCCCCCTTGCCTCTCCTTGGTAAGGGGGTGTTGGGGGGGTAAAATCAAAGGTAATTAACCCATCGCCGTGCAGGGATTTGAGAAATTGAGTGGCAAAGAAAGGATTGCCTTGAGTTTTGGCGAACACCAGTTCTGTTAAAGGAACTGCTCTTTCTAACGGACAACTCAGGGTATCTGCAATCAGGCGATTCAGAGAATGTTTATCTAGAGGTGCTAAAGTAATTTGATTAATTATTGCTGAGTTTTTTCTAATTTCATCCAGCGTTAGCATCAGTGGATGAGCAGCGGAAACTTCGTTATCCCGATAGGCTCCCATTAATAATAGATAACTCGTATCCCGATCGCACACCAACAATTGCATTAACTTCAAAGAAGCCGAATCAGCCCACTGAAGATCGTCCAAGAAAATTACTAAAGGATGCTCTTTTGTGGCGAAAATTTTGATAAATTTACCAAACAGCAAATTAAAGCGATTTTGAGCCGCACTTCCCTCTAATTCTGCTACTTCTGGCTGTTTGCCAATTAGGTATTCTAATTCGGGGATAACATCAACAATCACCCGAGCATTCTCACCCAATGCTGCTAAAATCTTAGCTTGCCATTTATGCACTTCTGCGGTACTTTCAGCGAGTAATTGGCGCATCAAGTTTTGGAATGCTTGCACCCAAGCGCCCAAGGGAATATCGCGCTTGAATTGGTCGAATTTACCTTTGATAAAGTAACCGCGCGCTCCGACAATGGGTTTGTGAACTTCATTGACTACGGCGGTTTTACCGATACCGGAAAAGCCAGCAACTAGCATGATTTCGACCCCCCCTTGCCCCCCTTTAGTAAGGGGGGAGTTGAGGGGGGTGCTGACGCGATCGAATGCTGCTAATAGCGCCTTAACTTCGGTTTCTCTACCGTAGAGTTTTTCGGGAATGACGAAGCGATCGCAAATATCTCTAGTCGCTAAGGCAAACTGGTTAATCTTGCCTGTTTCTTGCCATTGCTGCCAACAATTTTCTAAATCGTAGCGCAGTCCAAAAGCACTTTGATAGCGCGATTCAGCAGTTTTTGACATCAATTTCACAATCATGTCATTCACCATTGCCGGAATGGCTGGAACCAGCTCTGTTATGGGAGTTGGCTTTTTGGCAAGGTGGGAGTGAACTAACTCCATCGCATCGGTAGATTGAAAAGGCAATTGTCCTGTTAGCAGTTGGTAAAATGTGATTCCCAGCGAGTAAAAATCGGTGCGGTAGTCGATACCTCGATTCATTCTACCGGTTTGTTCGGGAGACATATAAAATAACGTTCCTTCCAGAACGTTAGGACTGATAATTTCTTGGTTTTCTCTGGGTAACAGGGAAGAAATACTGAAGTCGATGATTTTAATTTCTTTGGTATTTGGATTAATTAGAATATTTTGGGGTTTGATATCTTTGTGAATGATGCGATTTCGAGACAGACCTTCTAAAACTTTGACTGTTTGAATAGCGAGCGATAAAAAATCTTTTATACTTAGTTGGTGAAGTGCGGTATATTCGGCAAGAGAGATGCCACCAAAATCTTCCATGACTAAAGCAAAACCGTTGCGGTAATTTAAGAGTGCTAGGGGTTTGGCAATTCCTGTCAGGTCAAGATTTTTGGTGATTGCGTACTGATTGCGAAACTGTACGAGCTCGTTGAAAGTGGGATATTCGCTTTGGAGGATTTTGATAGCCACAGGTTGGTCTGATGCGGAAATTGCCCGGTAAACTTGGGTTCGGGAGCCGTTGTAAATGCGATCTAGGATGCGATATCCGGGAATTGTTAGTGAAGTGTCTGTCATGAGATGTATGGTCGATTAGAATAGTTGAGATTTGAGATTTGGGATTTGATACTATTTCCCAAACATCATGCAGCTTTCTGGAAAATACAAACCCTTATTTTCTAAGGAAGTAGACCTTTTATATCAGGTTGGACAAATCGTAATACAATTATTGGTGTCGTACCAATTTAATGTGAAGCTGCAGAGAATATATGTAAGCTGAACATAGAGCGCAGAGCCAGGAGACGATCGCGCTGACACGCTATTTTATGCAGCGCCCTACAAAATTGGTATCAGTTTATCACCAGCAGATTGGGGAAGATCGATCGAAACTGATAGGATTAAAATTATTCTAACAGAGATAAAACGTAGATGTAACGCAGATAATTTTCAGATATTAGAGGGACTCCTGCTAGCGATGCCGATCTATTTTAAGTTTAAGATTCTCGGCACGGACTAAATGAGACCCGGTGAAAGACAGACACACCAAATTGTTCTAAGGCTAATTTATGCTTAGCTGTACCATATCCTTTGTTGTTTGTCAAGTCATATTCTGGATACTTGATTGCCATCCGCAGGATTAATTCATCGCGCCAAACTTTGGCGACAATGCTAGCAGCGGCAATCTGAATCGATCGCGAATCACCCTTAATCATCGTCTCTTGGTCGATCGACAAATTGGGTATCTTTTGATTGCCGTCAACTAAACACAAATCAGGCTGAACATTTAATTTTAAAATCGCCCGCTTCATTGCCAATAAAGAAGCCTGCAAAATGTTCAGGCGATCGATCTCCCGTACCGAAGCAGCACCAATTTGACAGTCAACAGCCACAGCCCGGATTTTGACGGCTAACCGACTCCGGGCTGTGGCACTCAACTGTTTGCTGTCGCGCACACCGCAACTTACTAATTCATCGAGAACCTCGTCGGGCAAAATGCAGGCAGCGGCTACAACTGGCCCGAACAAAGCTCCTCTTCCTACTTCATCGACACCTGCAATTATCGGAGCCAAATTGGGAGAGGGGGAGAGGGACACAGAAAAAGAGGGGGAGATTGGGAGATGGAAAGATGGGAAGAGAGTAAAAATTTCTACTTCTTGCTTCTTGCTTCTTGCTTCTTGCTTCTTGCTTCTTGCTTCTTGTTTCTTTCCTCTTCCTTCTTCCTTCATAAATCACTCATCCAAAACGGCTGAGGAGCGGCGGCGGCGGCGGCGGTTGATAGCAGGCTCATCGGGTTCGCTGGGCAGGCTTGATTCCTGGTGGTCGAGCGATTCCTGGTGGTCGATCGATTCCTGGTGGTCGAGCGATTCCTGGTGGTCGAGCAATTCCTGCTGTTCGAGCGATTCCTGGTGGTCGAGCAATTCCTGCTGTTCGAGTGATTCCTGCTGTTGGCGGGAGAAGCCCATGAGATCGCTGGTTTGATCTAGGCGAGCAAAATCATCAGTTTCGTCGATCGAACTCTCGCCGTAAATTTGGGCCTCATCATCATCATCATCATCATCATCCTCCTCCTCAGAAAATGCAGGCTCAACTACCGACATTTCTGGATAATAATCCGGTTCCTCAACATCCTCTGCTGGAGTCGGCGGTTCAAATTCAAATTCGAGCTGCTCAAAAGGCTGCTTGTTCGGGGCGGCTCCCGGGAGTGTCACCGAAACGATCGCATTCTTAGGATTTTTCAGGCTGCGATCCGTCAGCACCAAAGGAGAGACCCCCATGAGAGCATAAACATCCTGCTCCTCAGGCGTCATTTCCACCGAAATCACCTCCGGAGGCTCCACCATCGGCTTCATCAACTCAGATTTAGCTGGGCGCACGCGATCGAAATCCTCGCGCCTGGCAACAGTCGCCATATTCACCACCAGTCCGAAGCCCTCTGAAGCAGGCCGGATGCCGGGGGGTGCGAGATACTCAGAGCGCGTCTCGGCGACGGGGGCGCTGTTGGTATTCGGCAGTCGCAGCTTGCTGCGCACCGGTTCCTCTTCTGCTGCTACGACAAAAGCTTCTTCGCCAATCCGGCGGCGGCGGCGCCGTCTGGTTCCGTTGCCCAAATCCTGATAGCTGGGATGGTTGAGTAAGTCTAAAGCCGAGGCGTTGCCGCCGGTCTCAAAATCCAAACTTTCGGAGCTCGGTTCCCAAGCAGCCCGAGCAGGTTCGGGGGAACGTTCTTCTCTGACTGGAGCAGGGGTTGCAGTAGATACAGGCGCCAAGCTGCGACGTTCCAATCCTTCTGGCAAGTTCAACATCACCCGGTTGGAGGTAGCAACAGTACGATCGGCCGATTCTCGCACTGCTGGGGCCATGTCATCTTCGCCGGGGAGTTGCACCAGATGGCCCAATCCGCTGCAAGTAGGACAAGTGTGCCCGAATAACTCGTAAATATTTTGACCTTGGCGTTTGCGGGTCAGTTCTACCAGTCCCAATTCCGAGAGTTGAGCGATTTGTGGCCGAGATTTGTCAGCTTTGAGAGCTTTATTGAAATGTTCCAGCACCTGCAACTGATCGCGGCGGGATTCCATGTCGATAAAGTCAACAATAATCACCCCGGCTATATTGCGCAACCGCAGTTGTCTGGCAATTTCGGTTGCTGCTTCGCAATTTGTCCAGAGTACAGTTTCGCGAGCCGTGGCCGATCGAGTAAACGAACCAGAGTTAACATCGATCACCGTCAGAGCTTCTGTCGGCTCGATAATCACATAACCGCCGGAAGGTAAATCTACCCGAGGTCTGAGAGCTTCTCGAATCGCAGCGTTAACGCGGAAAAACTCTAAAATCGAGGCGCGTTCTCGGTGGTGGTCGATCAAAACTCCCGCAGGAAGTTTACCGCCGTTCCAGCTCATCAACTGCTGCTTGACTCGCTTGATGCCATTTTGCGAGTCCACCACAATCCGATTCACGTCACCGCTGAACATATCCCGCAGCACCCGCTGAATAAAATCATCGTCGCGGTTGAGTAGTGCCGGCGCCCGCGTGGAACCGCCTTCGAGTTGCACGGCTTCCCACTGCTTTTGCAGCACTTCCAAATCTTCGACGATCGCTTCTTCGGTCATGCCTTCAGCTTCGGTGCGCACCAGCAGCCCCATCCCGGCCGGTTTCACCAAAATAGCCAGGGCTCTAAGGCGGTTGCGCTCGGCCTCCGACTTAATGCGGCGGGATAGATTGACTCCTCTGCCGTAGGGCATCAGTACCAAATAGCGACCGGGCAGAGTGATATTACCTGTCAGCCGCGGGCCTTTGCTGCCCGTCGGTTCTTTCATCACCTGTACCAGCACTTTTTGCTGGGGGGTCAGGAGTTCTGTAATTGCTCCTGCCGATCGTTTGAGCCGCAGCGGGCCAAGGTCTGTGACGTGCATGAACCCGTTGCGTTCTGGGTCGCCAATATTGACGAAGGCCGCATCTATCCCAGGGAGTACATTTTCGACAATTCCCAAGTAAATGTCGCTGACTTGGTGGCTGCCTGTGGCTACCACGAGTTCTTGGATTTGATCTTCTGAAAAAACGGCAGCAATGCGATGCTGCTCTGCTATAACTATCTGCTTTGTCATTCAATTTCCTCAAAAAACTGGCAGCAAGTTAGAGACACTTACGCACTCTGAGTGGCTCTGACTTTAACTGTAATTATTAGTAGTAGCTTGAAGAGTTATAAGCTGTGAGTTGGTGGACGGTGCAAGGAAATTTAACTGTTACAGATAAAGTAGTTAAACCCGCCCGATCGAGAGTTATGAGTTATGCTCGGCAGATAAATCTGAGAGATAGAAATAAGCAGGCTTTGATCGAGTTAGCAATATTAAGTTTTGAGTTGAGAGTTGCTTTCCTCAATACTCAAAATTTCACACTTGCAACTCTTCCTTTGAACTCAGCGCATAAATTCAGCGACAATCCCACCAATTTCTTAACACACAACTGAACACACAACTGAACACTACGAACTGATAACTCCGCTTGCGTGGTGGTTGAGGGCTGGTTTTGAGCGAATGTAGGTAGCAGTGAAATCTCCTAGATTTTTGTTGAATTCTTGCGCGATCGCATTCAACAGACTCTACTCTTGACATTCGACTGCCACCTAGGCCCCTGTCAACCCTAAAACCTTGTCAGTCGATTTGAGATTTTAAATTTGAGATTTTTCGACTTCCTTCGACTGCGCTGGCTGACAAGTCGCTCGGGGGACAAGTTTTAGACTTCGGCTAAGGGTGTCGAAGGATCTTAGATTTAATCCACAGATGCAATCTGGGAACTTGAACTTGAGTCTAAAATCTCAAATTTTTGGTTCTCATCGACTTAAGTCGGGGGCTTTTATCCGTTTTTTGACGGGTCAAAAACATCTATTGTTGAATACCCGCACAGGCTTGAACCATCAGATTTTTGAGTAACCCGACGATCGACAACCAGTCGATCGCTCGAAATTAATCGCTCAATTTGGTTTACAGCCTGCTCAGGCAGGTTTGGCGCTAGATTTAGCCTGCGAATGTACAAAAAGGCTTGAAGTCTTGAACAGAAGCAATTTGCACCCAGCCCGCGTTGCTGGTTGACTCTTAGCGACGAGCGACAAAAGCGCTCAAGCCACCGCGGCTTCCATAACAAGCAATTATAGCGTGAAACGATACATCCCGATCGGCAAGCCGTAGTGAAATATTCCATTACGGCTTCCCTATTTTAACAATAACCCAAGATTAGCTGACTGCGCTGAACTTGCAAAAGCTGAATTTCTTGCTGGCTGACTTGTTCGAGCATGAAAACCAGATGTTCTGGCTTGAGCAAGTTGCCGTCGTTACGGCAACTACCCGTATAGCGCAAGACTGCTGTGCCTTCTGAGCAGGCACTTTCGAGTTTCTGCTCTACAAGTTGGAGTTTGTGCAGTCGATCGCGCAAATTGACATCGTGAGTCTTGCCCGACTTAGTAGTGTGCACCCGCCAACAAGCCGAACTTTCGACGATCGCCTTCACCCAATCCTCCCAGTTAACACCATCGGCGACCCAGGCGCCTGTAGAATTTTCCGGGTTAGATTCGTCATTTTTTGTCGGCAACCCTGTTGCAGCCACAGTAATCACGTACTCCGCGGCTTCTAGCAACTGACTGGCAGAAGGAGCCTTGAGGTCGATCGGCTCTACCTTGTAAATCGGAATATTTTCCGGCAGAGCCGCCGCCAATTTTTCCCGAAACAGCTCAATCGCGATCGGCTCAGTCAGCTCAAAATCCGCAATTTCCCCGGTGCTGGTAACGCCCAGAGGCAGAGCATTTGCCACAGAAATCCGAGGGTTTGGGTGGAAGCCACCGGTAAACGAAATCGGTAAATCGGCCCTGCGGACAACTCGATCGAACAATCGCAGCAAATCCAAATGACCAACCAAAGCCATATCGCCCACCTTCCCGAACCAAACCCGAACACGCTGTTTCCGCTCAGTATTCGGCACAAACTCCCCAGCAAACTGAGGAATTGGCAGCGCATCCACCACCACATTGTGTCCGAAATCAGTGCCGCAAACCCCGCAGCGCGAACACCCTTCAAAGGAACAATCAGGAACCGTCGCAGCTTCCAAAGCATGAAGCAAGTCATTTTTCAGCCAGTTTTTATCTATCCCGGTGTCTAAGTGATCCCAAGGTAAAGGTCGATCGAGAGAGGGGGGAAGAGTCGGAGATTCCGAGATTCGGAGATTTGGGGATTCGGAGATCGTTGGGAAAATTTTCGTCGATTCCTGGGAATTGGGACTTTTATTCGTTAAATCCGCTACAGAATCCCTTGCCGAACTTTCTTCTTCCTTCTCAAACAGATTCCACTCGCCGCTTTCAACTTTGCGATATTTCCAGGTAAGTCCCGATTCATCGATCGCCCTTGTCCAAGCCTTGTAAGCTTTATCTAAGCTTTCCCACCACGCATCCATACCAGCGCCAAGTTCCCAAGCGCGGCGGACTACAGAGCCCAAACGCCGATCGCCCCGGCCGACAAAATCCTCCATTGCCGAAATCCGCACATCAGTGTAATTCACCTTAACGCCCCGCATCCCTCGAAATTCATTTTTCAAAAGTCTTTGCTTGCGGGAAAACTCGGCAGTAGAAACCGAATGCCACTGAAAAGGAGTGTGAGGCTTGGGGGTAAAATTGGAAATTGTCAAATTAAAATTGAGTTGGCGCCTGCCCGGAAGCCTGCATTCGGTGTGCAGCCAGCGGACTGTTTCGGCGATACCTCGAACATCAAAATCTGTTTCTCCAGGCAAACCGATCATAAAGTAGAGCTTGATGTTGTCCCAACCGCGATCCACCGCAGTTTTGACACCCCGCAGCAATTCTTCGTTTGTCAAACCTTTGTTAACAATGTCGCGCATCCGCTGCGTGCCGGCTTCCGGGGCAAAAGTCAAACCGCTTTGTCGCGTACCGCCGAGAATGTCGGCAATATTATCGTCAAATCTGTCAACCCGCTGGCTGGGTAAAGACAGAGAAATATTTTGATCTTTGAGGCGGTTTTTGATTTCCATTCCGACTGCTGGAAGTGCCAGATAGTCTGAACAACTCAGGGAAAGCAGGGAAAACTCGCTGTGCCCGGTGGCTTTCATCCCTTGTTCGATCGCCTCTACGACTTGCTGAGGTTCCACATCGCGCGCGGGGCGAGTCAGCATTCCCGGCTGACAGAAGCGGCAGCCGCGGGTGCATCCCCGGCGGATTTCGACTGTCAATCTGTCGTGTACTGTCTCGACGTAGGGTACTAAGCCGATCGAATAAGCTGGTATGGGAGTCGCGACTCGGCGCAGAATTCGATCGGGAACTTGCGGGCGGTTGGGATGAACAGAACCATCGGCCGCCATATCGTAGAATTGCGGGACATAGACGCCGGGAATTTGCGCTAAATCCAACAACAAAGCTTCTCGGCTCAAATTATTAGTTTTACCTTCGGCCAAAATTAAGCTAATTTCTGGCAGCAATTCTTCTCCATCTCCCAAAGCGATGAAGTCAAAAAAGTCAGCGTAGGGTTCGGGATTGGATGTGGCTGTTTGTCCGCCAGCAAAAATCAGCGGCATTTGACCGCTGTGGTCATTGGTCGCTCTTTCTTTCCAAGTTAGGGGAATGCCGGCTAAATCCAGCATTTCCAAAATGTTTGTTGCTCCCAGTTCGTAGCTGAGGCTGAATCCCAGAATATCAAATTCTGCCAGCGATCGCCTAGATTCTACGGCAAACAGGGGAGTTTTGGTCGATCGCAGTTTTGCTGCTAAGTCTGCTGCGGGCAAATAAGCTCGATCGCACAACTGTCTCGGTAAGGCATTCAAAATGTTGTAAAGGATGATGTGCCCCAGATTGGAAGCACCAACTTCATAAACTTCTGGGTAAGTGAGCACCCAGCGCACAGAAGCTGCATCCCAAGGTTTGCGCGCAGCACCCAACTCGTTTCCTAGATAACGAGCAGGCTGGTTGATTTCTGCTGTAAGTAATTCTTCGACTTTTACTGCCACGGCTCGACTCGCTCTCATACTTGCGACTAGACAGCAGCCTACCTTAAAATCTGCCAACTCGCTAATAGCAGCCCGCCGATTTGAGATTTAAGATTCAAGAATTGACTTCGGGCCCCGTGAGTCCGGGAGCCCCAACAGAGGCGTTACCCGCTCGCTCCTTGCCGAAATCTCTAAAATTTTCGGAGAATCCACGACGCTTGTCGGCGCCCCGCAGCCTTTTCTGGCGCGTCCTCTGTCTTTTTGACTGTCCAACTGAATTTGCTGTATTTTGTTACCACAAAAACTGGTTTAAAGCCTCTGGCTTTGGCGTAGAAATTAAAATCAAACGATTGATTACTCCAATCCTCGGATTTCCAAGTAGAAGTGACTCTCAACTGTCAACCCTTCCGCTACGCCCGGGGGGCGAGCCCTCAACTGTCAACTGAATGAACTGCGTTCACAGATTAGCAACCTCTACCACTGTTGGGTAGCCCGAGTTTGCTAATTCATAGCTTTCGACGTTTTCAAATATCTCAAAAACTCGATCGAGTTGGCTGAGTTCCAGAATCATCCTAATGCCGGCAGAAACTGAGCAAATACTAAACCTGCGCCCGATTTTTTTCGCCTGCTTGAGGCCGGAAATTAAAGCCATCAAACCCGCACTGTCAATAAATGTTACTCCGCCAACATCCACCAGTACCCCTACCACCTCGGCCCCCGAAATTGCTGTGGTTAGTTGCTGTGCGAATTCTCCGGCTGTGGCTGCATTCAGGTGGTCTAGGGGTCGAATCACCGTAATTGGTTTTTGGGAAAGAAGTGTCTGCATATATCAAACCTATGGTTCCTGTGAATTTTCAACTACTGTGCTAGAAGGCTGTCAGCTTAAACCTACTTCATACGTCCGAGCCTAACTTGCCCAGAAGGAAACTAACCAGTTATTTTCAGTAGTTTTACTGAATCTTTATTTATTTACTGTTTTTTATAAAAGTTTCCGCAAGATTTTGCAAAGAAACGTAAGCTAATATACTATTCATTATTTAAATTATTAGGTTTAGCCTTGGCAATTGTAAAAATTCCGCTCTCCCTTGCCGTAGCTGTTAGGTTAAACCCAACAATGTAATTGAAATCACTTGTTCGTTCTGATTTAGATCACCTGCGCCCTTGAGTGTTAAGATGAAAATTAGAATGTACGGATTTCTCCGATCTACCATGCAAGCAACTTATGCTATTCGCCAACTTGTAGAAAAAGCCCTCTACATTAAGCAGTTGACGCCTGATATTGAAAACGAAATCAACTACGAACTCACCCGTTTGGGGTATATCTCGGATATTGATTATGAGGCTTTAGAGTTATTAATGGATGAAATGGATGCTGGACGGGTGCAATTAGTATCTAGCCGCAGGTAGTTGCAACCGCAGGACGATCGCACACCGAAAAAAATCCTGTCAGCACCCGAAATACGCGCCTTCGAGAATAATTCACAGCCCTAGGCTGTTGTTTAGATGTCGCATATATTGCTCAACTCGATATCTGAGGCTCTGTTTTTTCACCTCAGGAGCAAAAAATACCAACTTTGCCCAAAATTAAATATCTAACTTTTAGGGGTTGACAAATCAGCTCCGACTGTGATTAAGGTTAATAATTGGTGTTACCGGGGTAAGAGAGCAACCTGGTTGGGAACGACCAAAATTAGATTAGCTCGATCGTTCAAAATACAAGTCAATCGATTTTAGATTTTAGATTTTAGATTTTAGATTGAAGCATTGACCCCAC